>VEPM01000010.1 GCA_012026795.1 Candidatus Methanoperedens sp. | reverse complement strand
TCACACATTTCCATTACTGAAAACGCATGCCATAATAAGGTCACTCCGGATGGAAGGAGTGGCATTTCTGCAATTTGTGATGTAGTTTCTTGTCGCGGGGGGAAAATTAGACCGGTATTGACACCGCTGCTTAATTATTTTTCAGGCGGAAGGACTTATGAAAAGTTCATAGGGCATCTATATCATCGATTTTAGTATAATCGCCTTTGCTTTGTATTTCATCCAATTCTCTATATAACATCCGGCATTTTGCAGCCTCAATCAGCCTTCTTAACAGCGCATCATATGATTCACCCTTCATACCAAGCATTTTAAGGGCATCTCGTGTTTCTTTCCAGAACCTCTTGAGATCTACTTCACCTCAAACGGCTCTTCCTTAACTTCACCATTCTGTTCTATCAATTGTTCCACCTTCTGTTGTGCGCTTTTTAATTTCGTGTTGCATTCCCTCACAAGCTTTATCCCTTTCTCAAAATGCATCAAACTCTCATCCAGTGAAAGCTGTCCTTTCTCAAGTTTATCTACTATTCCTTCAAGCTCTGTAAGTGATTCCTCAAAATTCATTTCCATTTGCATTCCTCTTTTTCATAAACATTGCATCTTATTTTTCCATCATTCAAGATTATAGAAACTTCATCGGATTTTTTAACATCCCCTATACTTTGCACAAGTGTTTTTCCGGGCATTTTCAATGTAATGCTGTATCCTCTTGAAAGTGTTCCAAGCGGGCTTACTGCATCAAGTTTTCCTGAACGGGCATTCAAAAGCGCCTGTTTAACTTCCATAAGCCTTCCAATACCTGATATCTGCCTCCGGGTCAGTTCATCAATAAACTGGATGTACTGGGTCAATCGTTCTATAAAAAGATGCGGCGCTACACCATCCTGCAGATCAGAAAGACGGGACTTCCTGTCGCTGACAATCCGCCTCTGGTTTTCGATCAACCTTTGCCCGAGCCTCATAATGTGATTTATTAATTCCAGGCGGTCAGGAACTGCAATCTCAGCAGCAGCCGAAGGTGTCGGCGCCCGGATATCTGCCACAAAATCGGCAATCGTAAAGTCGGTCTCATGTCCTACTGCTGAAATGACCGGTATCCTTGAATTAAAAATTGCACGCGCCACAGGTTCTTCATTAAATGCCCAGAGGTCTTCGATTGAGCCACCGCCCCTGCCCAGGATGATCATATCCACATCAGTCTTATTTAGCGCATCAAGTGACCTGACAATGCTTTGCGCTGCATTATCGCCCTGCACTACTGTCGGGATAAAAAGAATATTAACCGGATATCTCCTTCCAAGCACTGTGAGAATATCATGAAGAACAGCACCTGTCGGGGACGTTGCCACACCTATCTTTTTCGGGAACCTTGGAAGTGTCTTCTTATGGTCGGGAGAGAACAGTCCCTCCATGGCAAGTTTATTCTTCAATTGCTCATATGCTTTGTAAAGCTCCCCGATACCGTCAGGCCGGACATCCCTGACCTTTAGCTGATAAGCACCTCTTTGCTCATAAACATCCAGATCCCCGAAAACAATGACCTTCATGCCATGTTCAAGTTCGAATTTGAGATTTTTTCCATGCCATTTAAACATGACGCACTGCAACTGGCTGTTTTTATCCTTCAATGTAAAGTAACGATGACCTGAACCGTGGTTCGTAAAGTTCGATATTTCCCCGCGGATCCAGGCATCATTGAATTGGCCCTGGATAAGAACACTCTTTACCGCCAGCGTGAATTCATGTACTGTATAGATACCTTTACTTTCAAAACCCATGCTATCCCAGATTGATCACCTAACGTATCTGTTTTTCGATAGCAACCTGAAAGTGATTATCCTGAAATATTTATCCTGAAATGTAACTTTCAAGAGGTACTACATCTTGAAGCTCTTCTTTCGACATTACCGCTTCTGAAAGCACATTATCCCTTATATGTATCGGGGCGCCGCATCGAAGAGCTATCGCTATGCAGTCGCTTGGCCTTGCGTCCAGTTCAAAACTCTTTCCATCCATGGAAACTGTCATTCTCGCATAATAAACCCCTTCATTTAACTCGTCTATCAGGATGTCATCTATCGTTGAATCAAGACGGGTCAGTAAAGAGACAAAAAGGTCATGTGTCATCGGCCTGGGTGGTATTTCATGATTAAGGGCAGAATTTATGGATATCGCTTCAGATATTCCGATATATATCGGCATCATGCGTTTTGCCTCATCTTCCAGCAATACGATCGGCACCGGGCCTGGCGCTTTCTCAATAAGATATACCCCTTTTATATTTACCTGTAAAGTAGTCCCGTTCATTAAGATAATATTAATAAGCACAGGTAATAAGATTAACGATAGAAATACCTTAAATCAGTTTAACCTGAAATTATCCTCCGAATATTTTTGAGCCGGCAACCAGGCTCCCTGCAACATATCCCAGGATGACCCCGCCGTTAAGAAAAGGAAGGCCTGCCTGGGGTTTGCCTTTCATAACTAACACCATAAGTACGGAAAATCCCAGGAACGTTCCAAGGATGGCGCCGATTGCCGGGATATTTACGATACCAATGAGCGGGAGTGAATAGTAAGTAGCCCCGGTTATGAAAACGTTTGCTGAAACAACAAGCAAAGTTGGCATAACGGCATCTCCAAGACCCATGAAGAAGGCTTCACGCTCTTCTTTATCGAATTTCTCAGTCCTGAACGAATAATTCCAGTGTTTCGGGATCACAAGTAAAATAGGAAGTCTTAAGTCCATAACACCTTCCGCGAGAGCCACCATGTGTTTTGTCCGGTATACTGCAATATAATCGTAAACAAGCAGCAGAATAAGTAATAGAATAACTGGCAAGATATTAAGGGATATCCCGAAAATTGAAGCAGAACCGGCCCCCAGTATCACACCTATTATGTCAATTACATACCATTCAGGGAATTTATATAAAATAACTGTAAGGGCAACTGAGCTTATGATTGTTAAAATCAGGTTCGTATCGGGTGTAAATAGCTGTGGGAACATTGAAAAAAACGCATAGAAGACATATGCTAAAGTCCAGACTACTGTGATCAGGATAAAAGCCTGGAGAATCCATTTCTTATTCAATTTTATTATAAGAAAAATGAATGCTGTGAAAATAAGAATTATTGCAACCCAGATGAAAACATTCCCTGTATCGTTTGGATCTTCAAATGCCTTGAAGTTATTAACCTCAAGCGGTTTGCTCAAAGCGATCGCAATAAGCTGAACAAGTAGCAGCATGAAAGCCATGCCAGTTATCGGGATATATTTATCAAGCCTCAAATTAATCTCCACCTATAATAAGGTGGATTGTTTTTAAAAGTTTGCTCAGATATTTTTGGAATATTCGGAAAAAGCAACAAACTATTTCTTTTATCCATCAATATAAGGAGCAGATGATAATAGGAACTCTCGGACCTAAGGGCACTTACTCGGAAAAAGCCTCGCGACAATGGGACGATCAAGCTGAATTGGAATTTTATGATGATATATTTGATACTGTTGACGCACTTTTGCGAAAAAAAGTTGATTGCAGCATAGTGCCTATTGAGAATTCCCTTGAAGGCTCAATAACGCTCACACTTGACCTGCTGATGGAACACCAGCTAAAAATCACAGGTGAAGTAGTAGTCAGGATTAAAAATTGTCTTCTTTCAAAAGGAAATCTTGAAGACATAAAAATAATTATGTCACATCCCCAGCCCTTATCGCAGTGCAGGAAATATATTAAAAATAATTTCAAAGGAGTCGAAATAAGGTCGGACCTGAGTACATCCCATGCAGCAAAACTTGCATCGGAATCTAAGGAAATTGCTGCAATAGCATCCGAGGAATCGGCCAGGATGTACGGCTTGAAAATACTGGATGAAAATATACAGGATGTTAAGGAGAATTTCACCAGGTTCATTGTTATAGGAAAAACATCGCCAGCTCCCACAGGTAATGATAAGACATCTATTATTGTGTATCTTGAGAAAAACAGGCCCGGTGCCCTGTATGAGATACTTGGCGAATTTGCCGGCAGAAATATTGACCTTACAAAGATAGAATCGCGTCCAACCAAGAAAGTCCTGGGGGATTACGTTTTCTATATTGATATCAAAGGGCACATTGAAGATAAAACCATAAATGAGACACTCCTGAAAATAAAGAGCAAGGTTGGAATGCTAAAAATACTGGGATCATACCCGGCTGCAAAATGATCAATGAAAAGTTTTATACACCTATAAATCCATATTTGAGTAGCAGCTCAAAAATGAGTGGACTATATAGATATACAATATGAGTGGATTATATGGATATACAATCTTTGAAAAAACTTGCGCTTCTTGGTGCTCACCACAAACCCCTGGAATTATCATCAGTACAATTTGCAGCGCATCTGGATTTGAGCCAGCAGACAGCAGCGCGAAAGCTCAAGGCCCTTGAAGAGGAAAGTCTAATCTCACGGCAGTTATTGCCTGATGGGCAGTTGATCTCGATAACAAAAAATGGGATCGATGTGCTGCATAAGGAATTGTGTGATTACAACGAGATATTTTCAGGGAATGGGACTATCAAAATCTTAAGCGGGAAGCTGATTACAGGGCTGGGGGAAGGACAATATTATATTTCACTTGAGGGCTACAGGACACAGTTCCTTGAAAAGCTGGGTTTTGATCCGTATCCTGGCACCCTGAATATCAGACTTGATGCAAAAAGTATTGATCTTCGTAAGAAAATAACGGAAAATATAAGGATCTCCGGTTTTACAGACCATAACAGGACTTTCGGGAAAGGTTCATGTTTCAGGGTAAGGATTTGCGATATTGAAGGCGCTGTAATTACTCCTGAGCGAACCCATTATCCTGATGATATTATTGAAATAATAGCGCCTGTTAACCTGCGGGACCATCTTGATCTCAAAGATGGCCATAATGTTAATGTGGAAGTGATAAAATGAGTCTTGATAGCGCAATAGATGCATTAAGAAACGGTAAAATGATACTCCTGTTTGATGCCGAGGACAGGGAAGGAGAAACAGACCTTGTTATCCCGGCTATATGTATAACACCATCTGATGTCGCTCTTATGCGGCGCGATGGCGGAGGGCTGATATGCGTTGCGATATATGGAAAAGCCGCAGACCGCCTGGGATTGCCTTTCATGTCAGATATTTTAAGGAGTGTCTCTAAAAACGGCCATAAATCCCTGATCAGTCTTGTGGAAAAGAAAGGGGATATCCCCTACGACTCCCGTTCATCATTTTCACTCTGGGTTAACCACAGGGAAACTTTTACAGGTATAACCGATAACGATAGGGCTCTTACAATTAGAAAAGTCGGTGAAACCGTTGATAAAGTAATGAAAGGTGAGAAAATAGATTTCGGTGACGAATTCAGGTCACCTGGCCATGTCGCGCTGCTTCGCGCGGCCACAGGTCTCCTGAACGAGAGGTGCGGGCAGACAGAGCTGTCCATAGAACTTGCACTAAAAGCCGGTATTTCTCCCTCGATGGTAGTATGCGAGATGCTTGATGACAAAACAGGAAAAGCGCTCACAAAAGAAGATGCAATCAGGTATTCAAAAGAGAAAAATATGCCGTTTATCGAAGGGAAAGATATTCCCGATGACGATTTCTAATCCCCGCTTAGTATATATAGGGAAATTGATGTAACAATAATTGAGATTTCCGGATTTTGGTACAAAAAAACCATTATATAGTAATAACTCCATCATCGCAATATTTCAGTTACATGATTATTATTGGTATCAGTAAATTTGAAAGAAAGTTGAGCAGGCTGGTGGAGAAATGGTGAGGAAAAATGAAAGCAAAAGGGTTATTGAGTCTTATAGCATTTTCTGAAAAAAGGAAGGAAATTCTTTCATTTGTGCAAAAAGAGCCAAAAACATTACAGGAAATCAAAGACCATTTTGAAGTAACTTCCCCTGAAATAATTCCTCAAATAAAAAAACTGGAAAAGAATTATCTGGTCTGTCAGGAAGATAGGAAATACGTCCTGACTGACATCGGAAAAATAGTGAATAACTCGCTTGATCAACTGGTCAAAACCCTGGATATATTTGAAAAGGATCTGGAATTTTGGAATTTACACAACCTCAAAGGAGTTCCCTGGGAGTTCCGCGTACGACTATATGAGCTTGGAGAATTCAATATTTTCAAGAGTACTCAGACTGAGATGTTCAAACCACATGAAGAATATCTTAAAAATCTGTTAAATTCAAAATTTATGTTTGGAGTCTCTCCTGTACTGCATCCGGACTACCCAAAACATATCGAAATGCTCAGGGGTAAAGGCATACCCATTTCGATTATAATAACCAGGGATGTTCTTGAAAAACTTAAAGAAAATCACAAGTTAGAGTTAGAAAAAAGTCTAAGATCCAAGAATGTGCAGTTGCTGGTATATGATGAAAATATGGAAGTTGCCTTCACAGTAACCAATAATTTTTTATCTGTGAGATTTTTCTTAAAGAACAATAATTATGATTTTTATAGAAATATCATAAGTACTGAAAAATCCGCCCTGAGATGGGGAATGGATCTCTTCAGATACTATGAAAAGCGCTCAAGTAAAATTGAATTGCAAGACTTCTGAATATAAGCATATGCGCCCATTCTCCATGAACTACTATGCTCCTGAAGATTGTTTTTTTAGGATTAGCATATAATGATATGTATATTGTTCCACCGATCCAGCTATAAAGTAGAATAAACATTTCGAATTTGATCAGATCAAAAACAGCAAGAACGATCAAACTTATATGAAAAGATGAATTAATTAAATGGAGTAATAGTTTTGCTTTTAATTCCCCAAAATATACAGGAATTGTTTTCAAACCTGCCTGGGAATCTCCTTTGATATCCTTAAAGTCGAATATTACAGTATTTATAAAACTCTTTATGAAAAATAAAATAAATATCAAAAACAAACTCAAATTCTCAGCAGGATAAATCAGGAGAATAATTGTGAGAGCCCATGTAAATGCAACAAAAAAATTTTTAATTCCCTTGCCTTGTTTTAATTTAATTGAATAATTCCCAATTTTAACTCCCTTAGTGTACATGAATCCCATAATAATAGGGAACAAAGCTATTAGCGGAAAAATCCGATTTTGTATTAGAATCAAAATGGCAAACAGAAGACACATACACAATAAAAAATAAGGAATAAACTTGTTTGCATTGCTCTCTTGCGTGCGGTTGACTTTATCCTCCATGCAATTTATGGTCCTATCCAGTGTATAGGTTGAATAGACTATTAAAACCATAACAAGGGATATGGAAATACCCATATCTTTTCCTGAAAGCAGAGAAGCCACATACAGCCTTAAACCTCCTGAAATCGCTACTACTAAAGAAGCGTATAATAAATTGATTGTTGCACCGAATACCACCACCACTATGATAATAATCTATTAAATATTAGTTAGGTCTTGCAACATTATACTAATGAACTATTGTTGTAGAATTAATAGAATATAATATAAGATTAATAATATATACTTCAACTAAAATGATGAGTATTACTTGTATAATGTATATGCTTATAAATGGAGTTACATTTTACAAGTAGAAACAAAAAAGGAGTTGGATTGGTTGGAGCAAATTGAAAAAATTCTATTATTCGGAGCCAGGTTAACACTGTTAACTTTAGCAGTACGAGTAGTATGTTATGGACAAAATGAGATGGTCTTATGATCGAAGCGCTCATAAACCAGCACCCAGGCATCTCTGATTTACATTTAAAAAAAAATGATTTGATAATCAAAGCTCTATACCAGAGAGTTAAAATGGTGAATGAATCGATACCAAATTTTCCTTCCATAACTCCCCTGGATGAGATGTATCTTGCTATGCACCGCCTTATGGATGCCGATGGAAAAAGGCTCCGTCCCTCAACGTTGTTAGTAGCAGCAGAAGCTGTAGGGGGGGAACCGGAAGATGTAATCCCTGCTGCCCTGGCTATCGAATTGATTAATAATGTCTGCCTGATCCATAATGACATTATAAACGGTGCCGATACGCGGAAGGGATATCTCACTGTTCATAAAATTTGGGGGGCATCTGATGGGATTCTCGCAGGGGATGCCCTGTATTCGAAAGCTTTTGAAATTCTTTCATATGCAAAAAGCGGACCATCACAGATCATCGAAAGTATGCAAATCCTATCCAAAACCTATATAGATCTATGTGAGGGGCAATGGATGGATATAGACTTTCAAAAAAGAAATGATGTGACAGAGAGCGAATATTTACAGATGGTGGAGAAAAAAACCGCTGTTCTTTTTGCGGCTGGATTAAAAATAGGCGCTGTATTATCAAATGCAAGCAGGGAAGAAGCGCAGGCATTATGGGACTTTGGATGTCTTGCAGGTGTTGGTTTCCAGATATACGATGATGTGACTGATCTTATAGCATCTGAGGGAATACCTGGAGAACCGGAAAGTGGAGACATAATCGAAGGAAAACGCACTATCAAAATATTGAAGGAAACAGGTTCAATTGATCGTGCCCTGAACAGGGCTTCCAGTTTTATAGATGCTGGTAAATCCGCATTGGAAATACTGCCGGATTCTGAAGCGAAAAAGATACTTATCGGTTTTACAGATTATATGGTTCAACAAAAATATTATGGGTGATAAAAAATGAAATATGACACAATTGTAGTAGGAGCCGGTCCTGCGGGAAGCTTTACAGCTTTGAAATTAGCAGAACAGGGTCAGAAAGTTCTGCTTATCGATAAACAGGGCAGAGATAGATATAAACCATGCGGCGGTGGGATGTGTACACGATGCCTCAAATTGGTCGGAGAGCCGCCTGATGAAGTTATCGAGAGAAAGGTTAAAAAAGAAACACTTTACACAAAAAATAAGAGCTTCTCAGTTTCGTGTTCTGAGTCAGTTGAAAAAAAAGGTATAGTAGTATACCGGAATAAATTTGACTCGTGGTTAATTGATAGAGCAGAGGCAAAAGGTGTTGAGATCTTAGAAAAGAGCAAAGTAGATTCTATTAAAATGAACGGTGGAGCGACAATAAAGTTAGAGGGAGGAAAGGAATTTGAATCTGATGTTCTGGTCGGTGCCTGGGGAGCGTCTTCTTACCTGTATAAATATATTAACATTAGCCCACCGAAATATTATATATCTATTTCCCAGGAGCTAAAACTTCCATCCGGTCTGGTTGAAGAGAGATTAAATGAACCCGAAATTTTTTGGGATGGGAATATTACTACCAATGGTTATTTCTGGATTTTTCCAAGAAAAGAAGGGGTTAATATTGGTTATATTGAACAAACAAAAAAAGCGAATGGAATTAAAGAAAAATTCAATAAAATAATTCAAAATCATCCAATAATATCTCAGAAATTAAAAGGATCAGAAGAAATGAAGATAAATGGCAGATCTTTGTTTGGGCATCCGGTTGCAGAGAGTTATCTGGATAAGTTTCATGGGGATCATTTTGTGCTTGTAGGAGAAGCAGGTGGTCTGATTAATTCCCTTACAGGTGAAGGTATTTACTATGCATTGAAGTCAGCAGAGTTAGCAGCATCTATCATTAGTGAAGGGGAATATTCCGAGAAAAGCCTGGGGCGCTATACAGAACTTTGTTACTCTGAATTGATTGATAATGATTTGAAATATTCTGCCAAAATGGCAAAAATGATGTTTGGTCACAAACCACAATTTCACGACCGCATCATGGATGCCATGCTGGAATTGACAGAAGAAAACAGTGAGATAAAAAAAATAATGGAGAGTATGTTTTCTAGCGTTGAGTACGGCCAGATTTATAATCCCCTGATGTCAAAAAAAGGGCTCCTGATTCGTAAACTGGGTCTTCTTGGCGTAATGAAAATGATATCAGGGTAGGAGGATAATCATGGTAGGAGTCGTAATATGTCAGTGCCGGGGAAGAGGGTTTTTCAAGCAGGAAGACTTTGGTAAGCTCAGTACGTATATAAGGGAGAACCATAATGTCAAATATATAAGTGAACATCCGTATCTATGCAGCCCAACACTTGGCTTACCTTTTTTGAATTCTTTACTGAAAAATGACAAAATTGTAACGCTTGCCTGTTACCAGAGATCGCAAAAATGGCTTTTCAACTCGTGTAAGGGAGAGTTGGTTCATGTTAACATGAGGGACTTGGGTCTGAAAGAAGTTATTACTGAGATGAAAAATATATTACCTGCAAAAAATGGGGAAAATACCGAAGAAATTCATGAATGGTTTCCGGTAATTGATTATGACAGATGTACTGGATGTGGCAGCTGCTTTGACTTCTGTATTTTTGGTGTTTTTGATATCCAGGATGATCAAGGTGGAGTAAAAGTTGCAAATCCATATAATTGTAAAGATAACTGCCCTGCATGTGCAAGAGATTGTCCCGAAGAAGCTATAATCTTTGCAAAATCTACGGAAAAATGGGTTTCCGGCGGAGAAGGAGAGGGATCTTCAGAATCAGCAGTATTTACAATAAAGGATTTTGAATATCCTGGTAGAGCCAGGAAAATCTCAAATATACCTGATCCGGAGGACAGGCAAAAAATACGTGAACTTATTTACACAAGTAAAGAGAGCGTTGATTGTATAGATGCAACCGGAACAAAAATACTAAATCATCTGGGCTTGCCTTCAAAATATCTTGATTTTACTATAGCGGAGTTAAAGACCCAGATATTGAGTGAAGACTTCAGTAAAATTCCTTATGATAAAAGAGTTTTGATAGTACCTCATTGCCTTCGCGACTCTGAGAAATGCCGAAATCACTATGAACCACTGGAAACTGGTTTACAGCTTATCTGCGAGGATTGCGGAAGTGAGAATTGCAAGATTAATCCTATCATTAAGGTTGCCAGGGAATTAGGTTATACCATCTATATCTCAGAAGGAGCAACGGTAGTGTTAAGAATGCTCAAAGAAAGAAAAGCCAATGCATTTTTCGCTGTTGCCTGCCTGGATTCTTTGATGAAAGCCATTCCAATTGTAGATTCTTTGAAAATACCAAGCGGAGGTTTACCTTTGTTAAAAGGAGGATGTAAAAATACAGATATTGAGATCGATACAGTAATCAAGCGAATCAGGTTGAATAAGGTGATGTCATGAATAGCTTATGCATAGCTACAGTTAAAGAACTATCACCTGAGCTTCAGGAGGAATTGAATGACACAGAAAACTTATTTAGCAAGCTCCAACAAAAAGATGGTGGATTTGTCGGAAGGTTGGGCGAAACTACTTCGGATTTATATTATTCATTCTTTGCAATTGAAACATTCAAAATGATTGAGAAAGAAAAATTGTTAGACCGTAGTGGCCTTAAAGATTTTTTATTTTCATGCTATAATAAAAATGGTGGTTTTGGATATAGAAAGGATGCATATCCTGATATGATTCATACTTTCTGTGGAATCGGAACATCCATAGCAACTGGTAACTTCGATGAACTTGATATAGATAAAATCAGTAAATTTATTCTATCTTTACAGTCCACAGAAGGAGGATTTCTGAAAGATGAAAAATCGAGCCAACCCACTGCATACTCGACATTTTATGGGATTTTCTCTTTGAACCTGCTGGATAAGTCTGATTTATTGGATAAAGAATTTCTCAATAAAACCTCTGAATTTTTGATAAACCTGAAAACACCGGAAGGAGGTTTTAAAGCATCATATAAATCTTTGCAACCAAATCTTGTTGAGACAGCATCGGCGTTGTTTTCATTGTATTTATTAGATTATTTAAATCGGATTGATGAAAAACAAGTTAAAGATTTTGTATTAAATTGCCAGTCAAACGCCGGTTTCAAAAATCATTTGAGATCCAGAACAACGGACCTTGCTTCATTTTTTTGTGGAGTTAATTCTCTTACGCTTTTGGAGTGTTTAAATACAATTTCTGCAAGCAAAGTTACAGATAGCATTCTTAATTTCAAGACTCCCTGGGGCGGATTTGGCAATATGGGTGCTCCTGATATTGAATATACATATTATGCTATCTATACCATGATTCTTCTTTCAAGAGAGAGGTAAAAATGAGAGAAATATATGTTAGATTCTTTGGAATAATTTCCTCTGAGACAGGTCACAGGGAAATTAAAATAAACACAGATGCAAAAAATATTGGTGAACTGATTGTTGAAGTTTGTGATAAGTATGATAACTTAAAAAAGAGACTATTGTCTTCAGAGGATTCACTCCTCAACAGGCATGTCAGATGTTATGTGAACGGGATGGATATCCGACTTATCAGAGAATATAAGACCAGGTTAATGGATGGAGACAAAATATTATTTTTGGTTTCATTCCAGGGAGGTTAAAAATGGGTATATTAAAATGCAGGGATTGTGGAACTTTGTATCCTGAGGCTATGATAACATCCTGTAGTGAATGTTATGGTCCTGTTGATACATGTATAGAAGACATTGACAGAAGCATCAAAAGCAAGATTGAGAGCCGTTATCCAAGCATGTGGCGGTATCTGGAGTTTCTGCCTGTCAATGATAAAAGGGCTGTGGATTTAAATGACGGATGGACTCCTTTGCTCAGAAGTGATAGACTTGGCGAGGTCACAGGCATAAAAAATCTTCATTTAAAATTCGAAGGTACTAATCCAACGCAATCTTATGAAGATCGTTCTGTAAGTATCTCCATAAATAAAGCGATTGAATTTAATAGCACTGAAATAGGATGCGCTTCGACACATTATATTGCGGACTCCGTAGCAGCGCACGCAGCAAGAACCGGGCTAAAATCTTATATCTTTGTTCCGGATAATACAACCCCTGAAATAATATCTCCTTTATTATCGTATGGAGCGCAAGTATTGAAAGTTTATAAACAGGAAGGGGATATAGATTGTCAATGCCATGGGAATGACCCGGCTACATGTACGCTGGTAACAAGGATCGCTGAAATACCGGAGTTGAATTTGCCGATTGTTGACCTGGATTTGCGCAGTTATTTCAATTCCGGTTATAAGACTTTGAGCTATGAGATAGCAGAGCAACTTGGATGGAAATCACCTGATAACATTGTGATACCGGAAGGCTCCGGCTCTCTCACTTATAATATGTATTTAGGTTTTAAGGAACTGTACGAATCAGGACTGATAGAAGACTTACCTGAATTTTTTATAGTTCAATCCAGCGGTTGTGCTCCGATTGTGGACGCTTTGATCCGTGGAAAAGAAATACCAACCCCATTAAGGAATCCTGTGACTCTGTGCGAAAATCTTCGGGTTGGTGATCCGGCCGATGGTCTTTATGCCCTCAGGGCAATTAAACATGGCGGGTATGGTATTGCAGTTGAGGATAAAGAAGGAATAGAATATGCGGAATTGATCGCAAAGAAAGAAGGAATATTACCGGATTATAGCGGAGGGCTGGCGGTTGCCGGAATGGTCAGGCTTTGCGAGGCTGGCAAAATAAGCCCGGCTGACAGCACGGTTGTTGTACTGCCGGCTTCAGGTATTAAGAAAAGAGATAGCTGCCAGTTATGTCCTGATTTACAAGTACCGAGAATTTCATCAAATATCGCAGATTTACAATCATATTTAGAAACTGAAAAGAAAAATATGATACGAACGGCAATATTTAAGAAAGCGGGGGAAGCTGCCGAGCCACCCGCTCTTTTAAGAATATAAAACATAAAAATAAATAAGAAAAATAAAAAGGAGAGATAAAAATGGAAAAAATAGTAAAACTTGGAATAGTAGGTGGTTTCCTTGGTGCAGGTAAGACCAGCACTATAATAGAAATAGGTAAAAAACTGGTAACCGATTACGGCAAGCGTGTAGCGATAATCACGAATGACCAGGGAGAGGAACTGGTGGATACCAAAATCGTCAAGGATTACGGCTTTGAAGTTGGCGAAGTTCTTGGTGGATGTTTCTGCTGTAAGTTTCCTGATTTTATGGCCTCATCTGAGGATATCCTAAAAAAAACCAATCCTGACATAATTCTTGCAGAACCCGTCGGGAGTTGTACAGATATCCCTGCAACACTGCATATGCCGATAAGAAAATTTTATAAAAATACTTTTAAAATAGCGCCACACATCGTACTTGTGGATGCCCAGCGCGTACTTAATATGTCTTCTGAGATGGATCTGGCATCACCTGACACATCCACAGGGTATCTATTCTCGCATCAGATACAGGAAGCAGAGGTTCTGGCAGTGAACAAAATAGATCTTGTGTCCCCTGATCAAATAGATAAAATAAAAGAAATATTAAAGAAACTCAACAGCAGGGCAGAAATAATGTTAATCTCAGCTGCGAACGGAACCGGGATGGATATGCTGGCCGGAAAAATATTGAATGACGAATATAAAAACTATTATTATCCGCATGTTGATTATAAAGTTTACGGCAGTGCCGAGGCAGAGATGGGATGGTTAAACGGGGTATGGAAGGTAGATAGCAAACAGGATTTCAGAGTCAAGGAATTCATCAGGGATATTCTGATAACTGCGGCGACAGATATAAAACAAAAAAATGGAGAGATAGGTCATGTTAAGATATATTTCTCGGACAAAAAAAATTTTACAAAAGCCAGCTTAGTTTCATTTGGCCAGGATGTGTGTTTCACAGGTTTAATTCCGGACAAATCAGGATCAGGGGAGATGGCAATAAATGCTCGCGTTGCAATAGGCCCCAAAGAGCTGAAACAAACTATTCTGGATTCGCTGGAAATAGTCTCCTCAAAGTATGATACGGAACTTAATACACTGAAAATAGAAAGTTTCAGTCCACCGCAGCCTGAACCACATCACCGGATTCTGGGATAACCATGTTCAAGAAAATCGTGGCGGAATTTATAGGAACATTTGCTCTTGTGTTTGCTGGAACAGGAGCTATAATTGATGATTCATTAACCGGGAAAATAGGACACATTGGCATAGCCATGTCTTTTGGATTGGTGGTAGCTGTTATGATATATTCCCTGGGGCATATATCGAAAGCCCATTTTAATCCTGCTGTGACGATTGGTTTTGCTTCAGTCGGGAAATTTGAAAAAAAGCACGTTCTCCCTTATATCGGTGCTCAAATTGGAGGTGCAATTCTCGCAAGCGCTTTACTTTTTATGATATTCGGTAATATCGGGAACCTTGGCGCTACCCTGCCCAGAGGTTCATGGGAGCAGTCGTTTATATTAGAAGTTGTAATGACCTTTTTCCTGATGTTAGTTATAATATCAGTCGCTACAGATGCCAGGGTTAAACCTGAAGTTTCGGGTATTGCAATAGGCGGGGTCGTAGCCCTTGATGCACTTTTCGGGGGTGCAATCTCCGGTGCGTCAATGAATCCTGCCAGGTCTTTAGGACCAGCGATAATTGGTGGAATACTGGATCATCAATGGATATATCTGGTAGCCCCGGTCATAGGTTCACTAATCGCGGTCGTGATTTATGAGTATATCAGGACCGGAAAAAAGGTTATGGACGGTTAAAATGTCAAAAGAAAAAATAATAGATAACAGACGAATCATTTTCAGAAAACCAGTCAACTGCTGGGCAATGTTGATCCTTCTACTGGGATTTTCTGCCTCTATAGCTTCTGGCATGCCAGAAGCCCCTGCTTCACATGTGTTGTCAGGGATGCAATTGCTGCAATGCGAGATGGCAGAGAAATGGCACAGTAACAACTATTGTTTACCTCATAGAGATGTGGATACAGCAATAGGGAAAGCCATATCCTTCTTAAAAGAAAGCCAATTACCATCAGGCGAGTTTCAAACATACGTTTCATTGAGCCATGATATGGCTGATAAAATATATTTACCACAGGTTTTTAGTTCGGCAATTGTTCTTCACTCGCTTAGCTTTGTAGAATCCGATTCAGAAATCAATGAAATGAGAAATAAAACAGCAGTATATATATTGGCAAATAAAGAAGAACCGGGTGTGTGGAGATTCTATGGGAAGTATTCCAGTATGCCGCCTGATCTGGATGATACATCAGTAGCTTTTGCCTCTTTAAAAGAAACCGGAATATCTGTTGAAGAAAGCGGCTTAGAGTATGCACTTAACTACAGAAATCAAGAAGGTTTATTTTATACATGGATGAATGAAGAGAAATGGATGAACGAATCGGACCCTTTTTATTTGTTATATAAAAATAACGATATAGATCCTGTAGTCAATGCCAATATGCTGTATGGTCTCTCTCTTGCAGGCGAGCAGGCGCCAGAAGTTAGCGACTATCTGAATAGTTATATAGAAAATAATTCTTTCACTGAAGCCACAATGTATTATCACATTCCCTATATCCAGCTTTATACGTTCTCAAGAGCGTATGCGGATGGGCATGCAAAGGACTTAGAACTTTCAATGCCAGTAATAAGAAATTATCTTTTGAATACTCAAAGACCGGATGGAAGCTGGGGAAATGAAATAAACACAAGTATGGCTGCTATTTCATTAATGAATTCAGGATATAAAGGTAAAGCATTAGATAGGGCTATAACATATATATTGAATACTCAGAGAAGTGACGGGAGCTGGCCAGAGATTGGCGTCCAGTCATTAACATTCTATTATGGTTCAGAAGAATTTACTACAGCTTTCTCGTTAGAAGCATTAAGCAAGTATGATGACCTACATAATAGAAAATGGCAAAAAATGATGAGAAACGGAATTATCGAATAATTGAAATCTTAAACTTGTTTAACTTTTTTTTCCTATTAAATTCCGGATGACCTGGTTTTCAGCCTTATGCAGATGTTCAAGAAGAGTTGTCTTATGAATTCCAATTTTCCTGGCAAGCTGGTCTGCATTAATTTTCCTGGGGTGATCAAAGTAACCGTTATCATATGCATGCAGCAATATTTCTTTTTGCTTCTTAGTAAGTTTGCTGAAGGCATTTATGTTCAGGGGATTATATTTTTGTACTGATAATACATCAAATCCCCACCCAAATTCTTTTACAGTTTTAAGTATATTATTCAATTCTTCAGCCGAACCTATAATTCCAAATTGGCATATAGTCCCATCAAAAATAATCGGATACTCCAGTTTAAGATCAAATTGTCCCAAAAACCTGGAAATCTCATCAGAGAAAATTCCCTTTGCCAGGCATGTATAGTTTTTGCCTTCATTTTCTATTATGATCAAATCAGTAATATAATCGTTCTTTATACTTTCTATGCTCATTCCATCTTTGAGCGTAATATTGCAGACCTCTGTATGAGTGGTGGGCGTAAAGTTAAAAATCGAAAGAACTTCAAGGCGATCTATCATGCTGTTTAAAGGAACACAGCATTGAAATAAGCTTCCGGAAACACGCACGGTCATTTTTCTCATAATCTTAGTTTGTCAACCGGTCTTATATACACTCCTACATGTATGGGTAAAAACCTATCTTTGTTGGTTGCTTGATAGCGTTATCATGACAATGCAAGATTTGATAGATAATAAGAAGTTCCTTTTCTTTGGTGGGAAAGGCGGCGTAGGAAAAACCACAATGGCGTCTTCTACAGCAGTATGGTTGGCAGATCATGGGTATGATACATTGGTAGTGGCAACAGACCCAACAGTGAGCTTATCCGCAATTTTTGAACAGGAGATTGGAGAAACAGAGATGACAAAAATAAAAGAGGTTAAGAATCTCTGCGGACTCAATATAAATCCAAAGAAAGCATCCGGTGTTTTTCAGGCACGGTTGAATCAGATGGTAGACCAGCTCACAGGAATGTTCGGAAAGGAAGTAATGAATACACCCTGTGCAGAGGAGATGGCAGCCTTTGATCAATTTGTAAGCTATTTGAATACAGATGAAAAAGATGTTATAGTATTTGATACCGCTCCTACAGGACATACACTAAGGGAACTGTCAATGCCTTTTGATTGGGCGAATTATATTTCCAGGCAGCTTAAAAATAGATTAGTGCTGGGTAAATTATTGAATATCAAAACGGGAGGAGATACAATGGATAATTTAAACCTGGAACAAAAAAGGTACGAAAGTGCAATAAAAACACTGGCAGATACAAAAACAACTTTATTTACATTAGTATTGCTCGCTGAAAATCTCCCCATTGAAGAAACGGCAAGAGCGATCGAGAATTTGAGCCAGCTAAAAATAAATGTTCCGACCTTAATAATAAACGAAATAATACCCAATGAGGTGTTAAAAGGAAATTGGTTTTTAGAAAGGCGAAGATCAACGCAGGACAGATACATAAATATCATAAATAAAAGATTTAAAGATTTATACAAAACAGAAGTGCCTCTCTTTGAAACAGATATTACGGGAATAGAAAATATGAGAAAAATTGGGAAAATTCTTTATGGGTGATATTATGGAACACACAGTTATACTATTTCAGATACCGGGCTGCTGTGCATTGACCAGAGGGCTTGCTAACAGGAATTACTCCCGGATATTAAAAAAAATATGCAAAGAAGCCGATATTAAGTTCAATGATGCTGATCCGATGGCAGTACAGGATATTCTGATAAAATTAGTACAGGAACAGCGGCCTGATGTATGGCAAAAAGTAGAACAAAACGGGTTGTCTGTAATAATGGATTCATTCCCCGTTGTTGTAATGGACGGGAAAATTATCTCATTGGGTAAATTTAATGAGGACGATATGAGAAAACAAATACTCAGTGTGGCTAAATAATGGAGTTTTATGGTTAAAAATATAATGATGATTCTTGCTATTTTTATGATAATTACGTCCATAGCAGATGCCTCAGAAGGTTCCGTAGAAAAAGTGAAATTTTCTACTGAAAACAACTCGACATTTGTTTTTTCAAAAATCTATGTAGATGGCTTTGGTGTAAATTCCAATGGTTTCAAGCTAATTTTACGGACGTATGAGAGACGTATGGAAACCAGCTATCAGCCTTTTCTTGCTGATATAGAATATGCTTTGATTGATAGCGGGGGACAGGTTGTTTACTCTAAGAAAGTTGAACAGATTCCACTATCTACCGGGGTAGAAGGAGTTATTATCCTCGAACATCATGGAAATATAGCACTCGAAGAGGATAAAAATTACGAAGGGGTGGCAAAAGTGTACCTGTACAACAAAGGAATTCCAGAATATTACCTGACAGCACAATCGAGTTTCACTGCCAGAAATGATGCTGAAATAACCGAAGTTTATGGGGACAGCATAGGTGCAAGTGCTACAATAAAGAGCACATCTATGGTTCCTCTGGATGGTAAAATCATTTTTACTCTGAAGAAAGGCAGCAAGATTGTGGAAACCAGGGAAACCGATGCTCCTCATATTATGTCAAACGATAAGGAAAAAACGGTAAACATCCTGTGGCCTGATAATTTAGATGAGGGTACATATATGGTTTCAGTAATATTAAATGCAAGAAATCTTACTGTTAATTACGATAAGATCTTTAATGTTGATAACAGGACGGTTCCCAAAACCCCTGGGACGACAAATCAATCCGGCTTGTCAGGGGGCAGTGATTACAGTGCTTCGGGCTTTACAATAATTTGGCCAGTTCTTGCAATAGCCTTTATTGTTTTGATAAATAATAGGAGGAACTGAGAGTGTCTGTTGATCTTGGCTCTGCTTTTTTCTATTCAAGAAAAGACATCTTCAAAAATATAAAGATCTTCATAATTATTACCTTATCGATTGTTTTAGCGACTGCGAATATCATCGTTATCAATGGGCTTATTGATGGAATGATCGAAGATTTAGTTGATAACACTGTTGAATCTTCGGTGGGTCATTTAAATATCTACCCTGATAACAATGAACGGTTTATAGAAGGTATCGGGATAAAGGAGCAGAGACTTGTTGCATTAAAGGAAGTGGAGGCATATTCACCAAGGATTTCGGCAACCGGTGTTTTATCTAATAAAGAGCTATCAACATCCAATACTATACTGGCTCTGGACCCGGATAAGGAACGAAAGACAACAAAACTTCTTGAAAAACTCATCCGGGGTGCTTCTGTAAATTCTAATGATAAGAATGCCATTCTCGTCTCTTCCCGACTTGCTGAGGATTTAAAACTAAATGTCGGAGATGAAGCCACGCTGGCATTTGAAAATGGAATAATTAAGGTATATACTGTAAAAGGAATTGTCCGCACCGGTAACCTGGATTTCGACAGCTCCACCATTATTATGCCCATGGATGAAGCCTACAGGCAGCTTGCTGTTGATAATATGGCTTCTATTATCCTGATTAAGCTTTCAGATAAGAGCATGACGGAAATATACAAGCCAATGATCATGCAGAATCTGGATGTAAATAATATAAGAACATGGAAAGAAGAGACAGAATTCATATCAAACTTCGCTAATTCATGGCGGAGTATTTCAAGTATAATATCAGGAGTGGGTTTAATCGCAGCAGCGATTTCGGTTGGAATTGTAATCTATATAAATGTAATTCATAAAAAAAGACAAATCGGCATAATGAAAGCCATAGGAACGAGTAATGCCTTCATTTTCACAGTATTTTTGATGGAAGCTGCAATTTTTGGCGTAATAGGTGTTTTTCTCGGAGATTTTCTCGGATATCTTGCGATCAAGTACTTTGAAGCAAACCCATTTTTAGATGCCATATCACAGACCTGGATAAGTGCAAGGTATGAATCCCGGCTGTTCTATATTGCAACAACTGTTTCATTTGCAATAACGATACTGGCAGGAGTATATCCCGCTATTAAAGCAAGCAGGATGGAAATTATTAAAGCCATATGGGGTACATAAGATGTCCTCAATATTCTTCTATGCAAGAAAAGATGCAAAGAAAAATTGGAAAATGTTCTTTTTTGTAATAATAGCAATTGCCATTTCTACTGCGAATATTATTATAATAAATGGTTTCATGGATGGCCTGACTGATGGTTTCTTAGAAAAAACCATGGACACTTCTTCCGGACATATCAACATCTATCCAGATGAGAACGATAAATATATAGAAGGGCTGGGCATAAAGGAAAAAAAACTTGAGGGCCTGGATGAGGTGGTTGCTTATTCTCCAAGAATCACGGCAGGCGGAACTTTACATTATAAGGAAAAATTCAAAATTGTAAAAATTTTAGCCTTAGATCCCTTAAAAGAAAACGAAGTTACTATCCTGCTAAGTAAAGTT
Source organism: Candidatus Methanoperedens sp. (assembly GCA_012026795.1). NCBI lineage: Archaea > Methanobacteriati > Methanobacteriota > Methanomicrobia > Methanosarcinales > Candidatus Methanoperedentaceae > Candidatus Methanoperedens > Candidatus Methanoperedens sp. Next base: position 119,108 of record VEPM01000010.1, on the reverse strand, counting down.
GATCCAGGTGAAACGCTTGCAGCTAATGACCGGGATGGAATGTTGATATCATACCGGCTGGCAGATGATTTAAAGGTAAAACTCGGTGATGAAGCGACCATGATATTTGAAAACGGAAAAACCAGAGTTTTTAAAATCAGGGGTGTACTGCACACTGGTCTGGCAATGGATACGAACACAATAATAATAAACTTTGAAGATGCAGCAGAACAGCTTAACCTGTTTAATAAAGCATCTATTATTCTTGTCAAACTGCATGATGAAACTCTTTCAGGGCAATATAAAAACAAAATATCCAGGGAACTTGGCATTCAAAAAATCAAAGAATGGGAACAAGAGATTGAATCCGTACTGAGTTCATTCAAAACATTCAGGGATATCAGTAATTTTATGAATGCAATTGGATTATTCACAGGAGCAGCATCCGTCGGTATAGTGCTTTATATAAATATATTACATAAAAGAAGGCAGATAGGTATATTAAAAGCAATTGGAATGAAGGACTTACAGGTATTGTTTGTATATATTCTCCAGGCAGTGTTTCTTGGAACAATGGGTATCCTGATTGGTGATGCGCTGGGATATGCAGGTACTAAATATCTGGAAGCACATCCTTTTCCTGACCCAACCCTTGGTTCTTTAGGTCCGAGATTTCATTTATATCTCATCTATGATGCCTCGCTTGTAACAATGCTCATTGTAATCCTTGCAGCAGCATTTCCTGCACTTATGGCAAGCAGAACGAACATAATAAAAGCAATCTGGGGCGATTAAAATGGAAATAATTAAAACCAACAATCTTAAAAAGAGCTATATGCTTGGAAAAGTCGAGGTTAAAGCGCTTAATGGCGTGGATACTTGTGTAGAACAGGGTGAATTTGTTGCCATTATGGGCCCTTCAGGCTGCGGCAAGTCAACTTTTCTGAATTTGACAGGCATGCTTGACACCCCGACTTCCGGTGAAATATACATAGAGGGTAATGATGTAACAAATATGAATAGCAACACGAGAGCGGAGTATAGACTGAAATACATAGGTTTCGTTTTTCAGTTCTTCAATCTTTTTAATGAGCTCACGGTCATGGAAAATGTAATGTTCCCTATGATGCTGAATAAGACGTCAAATTATAAGGAACGGGCAAAGGAATTGCTCAACCTTGTGGGTCTTGGTGATAGATTAAGCCACCTGCCGTCCGAACTATCTGGAGGGCAGCAGCAGCGCGTAACTATTGCAAGAAGTCTTGCCAATGACCCGAAAATTCTTCTTGCTGATGAACCGACAGGTAACCTGGATACAAAGTCTTCGATAGAAATCATCGAACTTTTCAGGAAATTGAACCGGGAGCAAGGTCAGACTATCGTGATGGTAACGCACAGTCCTGAGATCGGCGGGATGACGGACAGGATTATACATTTCAGGGATGGGATAATTGAGCATTAACTTATATTATCCCCAATTCCCTCAATTTCCCTTCACCCGGCACCCCATACTCATCCCAGCCCCTTTGCAGGTAATATTCATCAAGACTCTTCTCAAAATCATTCCTATCGATCCCACCATTTTCGAAAAACCTTTCAGGCAAAGTATCATCCTTTTTTGAAAATCCGGCTTTATTGTTGAAGAGTCTTTCAAGATTCCATATCCTTTCACCGCATTTCAGGTATTCTTCAATTGAATAATCCACACCCGTAGCAGCACTTAATAATTCTGCGAATATCTCTTCCGGAACTGAAAATGATGCGAATTTACACAGGACAAGCGAATCAATAGAGGCAGTTTCATCCTGCTGTATTTTCACAAGCTCTGCTTTCCCCGAAAATGTTAAGCGGTCAACCTTTTTTGGTTTGCCAAGAACCTCCGGTCCTGCCATATAAGCCCTCATGTGACATCCACCGCGATTTGAAGTTGCATATGCAAGAGCCATGCCCAGAAGTCCCCGCGGGTCATAACCCGGAAGCTCAAGCCCCTTGCATTGCATGGAAACATCTTTTCCCCGTAAATTTGAGAAAGCTTTCGAACCATTTCCAAGCTCTTTTCCAATCCCGGTATTATCACCCATTTTTTTCACTAATTCCGTGAATTCTTTTACATCCTCACCCATTATCTCAGCATAGGCAGCAATTGTCGAGCCTGCTGATATGGTATCGATCCCGTAATCATTGCACAGTCGGTTGACCTTGATTATCGATGCTATATCAGAATTATTGTTATCAGGCCCGAATGACCATAATGTTTCATATTCAGGCACCTCATAACCTTCAAATGCCCCGCTTTTTATTATGTGCTTGCAGGCGATAGTGCAATTATAACAGGCATGGCCTTTAATGTCATAATTTTCTTTGATGAATTCACCTGATACCATTGAAGCATCGCCGAATTCGTTTTTCCTGAAATTTCCTGCCGGCAGGATTTTCTGGAAATTCATAAGGTTCAGGAGTGCTGATGTTCCATAAGTCGAAAGACCTATTGATCCTTTTTTTATTAGATTTGAAGCCTCTTTGCATCCTTTTTCAAATTGTTCCTCATCTGCAATTGCGGGTTTTCGTGATCCTTTTACAACTATTGCCTTTAGTTTTTTTGAACCCATCACTGCGCCAAGTCCGCCGCGCCCGCATGCATGGAAATAATCATTCATGACATTTGCAATTGGAACAAGCCCCTCGCCTGCGCGCCCTATGCATGCCACGCGTCCTTTTCCCGAAAGCTTATCAGTGCATTGCCGGACATTTTTTCCCCATAGATCATTTGTATTGTTTATCCGGATATCATCGTCCTGTATGGAAATATAAACCGGCTCGTCAGATGCACCTTTTATAAGGAGCGCATCTAACCCTGCGGATTTTAATTCCTTTCCGAAAAACCCGCCGCTGCTTGAATCAAATATAGTGCCTGTAAGAGGTGATTTTGAAACCATGACATGCCTGCCTGACAGGGGCGTCCGTGTCCCTGTGAGCGGGCCTGTCGTGAAAATAAGGATATTTTCAGGCGATAAAGGATCAATATCCGGTGCCACTAAGTCATAATATAGCTTTACACCAAGACCTCTTCCGCCGATATAAGAACGTAATTCATCCGGGTCGCTGTTACTTTCGGTAATTTTTCCGTCGGTTAAATCGATAATTACGTTTCTTCCTGTCCAGCCATGCATGAGAATCAGAATGATGGTTTCTGATAATAAAGATATGTCAAAAGATAAATGAAATAATCTGGCTTTGTCAGACAGGTATCAAGGTAATTTTTCTTTTATCAAATGCCCCCAAACCCAACCTGTCTAATTCATCACGATACCACCGGATTGTATTCATGATAATTAAGCTTAAATGGTTTTACCCAAACTTTGCCCGATATGTCTTGAATAATTATTTGAATTATTACTAAAATATATAGTAACGACTGGAAATGACTGAAATGGATCACAATAAACATAATCACTGGGAAGGGAAAACTATCCTGCCGATTGCTCTTGATGAAAAAATGACGATAACGCAGCTTGTTGATGACATATTCGATGGGATGGGATATAATGCAAAGCGATTGGCGGAGGCGTGCCATCTTTTTAAGTCCATGCTGGATGAGAACTCAACTGTGTGTTTAACACTTGCGGGTGCAATGACCCCGGTAGGAATGGGTGGAGGCATTATTAAAATGATAGAGAAGGGATTTGTGGACTGGATCGTCACAACAGGCGCAAACACTTATCATGATCTTCATTTTGCATATAAACTTCCTGTGCACCAGGGAGATCATTGCGCTGACGATAATGATCTTGCCGAGCATGATGTTGTGCGTATCTATGATGTTTATATCGATATGCAAAGAACTCTTATAGCCCAGGATAAGATCATCCAGGCGCTTACGAGTAAAGCTGTTGAAGATAATAAGTTCCCTGGAAAATTTTCAACCGCATATTATTATAAAATACTTGGCGAAGGCGTATGGGAGACTGCAAAGAATCCTGAGAGATCATTTATAGCCTCAGCTTCAAAAAATAAAGTTCCGGTTTTCGTTCCCGGTTTTGCTGATTCATCGGTAGGCATGGGAACCAGCTATTTGCCCATCCTTGCAAATGGAAAATCCGGTTCATTTGATCTGGATCCAGAGGATTTCGTAGATCCAAGCCCTACAATGGATGTCCTTGAAAGTGCTGCCATCGTGCATGACAGCATGATACATGATATTCCCCGGGGTGTTCTTGAAGTGGGAGGCGGCTTGCCAAAGAATTTCCTTCAGCAGACAGGCCCGATGATATCCCAGATCATAGGGATGGAATGCCCTGGAGAGAATTATGTTGTCCAGGTAACTGTTGACCGCCCGGATACAGGCGGACTCTCAGGAGCCACCATAAACGAAGGCAAATCATGGGGTAAAATACCGAAGGCTGGAGAAGGAAATGTAATTCCCTATCTTGATGCAACTGTGGGTATCCCCATAATCTTTGCGTATGCTCTTGAAAACTGCAAACCCAGAAAACATAAGAAGTTGAGTGAGAGGCTGCCTGAGATTACGAGAGAATTGATAAAAGCGGCAAGGCTGAATGTTTAACTTTTCATTATCATCGGCCACAAACGCCCTTCTCTCTCATGCAACTCGACCGGTACTTCAAAAGTCTCACTGAGAACAGTATTTGTAAGAACATCTTCTCTTTTACCGCTTGCTATTATCCTTCCATTTCGCAAAGCCAGAGCATGGGTAATCGCGGGGATGATCTCCTCAATATGATGTGTGATATATATTAAAGTCGGACCATTGCGTTTAGTGCACATTTCCTGCACAGCATCCAGTAATCCTTCTCTGGCTTTCAGGTCAAGTCCTGCACATGGCTCGTCAAGGACAAGTAATTCCGGCTCAGGCATCAGCGCCCTTGCAAGAAGGGTTCTTTGCTTCTCACCGTCCGAAAGTGTATTGAATATGCATCCTGCCATATCAGACATTCCCAGTGAATCAAGTAAATAAGCTGCACGTTCATGATCTTTTGAATCCGGTTTCTCATACAGGCCAATACTTGCAAACCTGCCTGAAAGCACAATATCCCTTACTGTTTCCCACCCATGGATCATATCACGTATCTCGGAACTGCATTCTCCTATCTGTAAGCGGAGTTCCCGAAGATCAGTAGAACCGAATTTTTTACCCAGGACACGGGCTTTTCCTTCCGATGGATAGTGATAGCCATTGATTATACTGATAAGGCTTGTTTTACCCGAACCGTTTTGCCCGATTATCACCCAGTGCTGGCCTGGCTCTATACGCAATGATATATTTTGCAGGATCGCTTTGCCATTTCTAATGAATGATACGTTGTCCAGGCGGACAATTTGATATAAGAGCATAATGGTTTCATTATAATTTTACATGACTATAATTATATGCTTTGATATATTTGATTTAATTATCTGTATTAATATCACATTTATTATCAGATTTGTTACCAAAATATTTAAATCATTATTATCATTATGTATCTTTATAAGATATCGGTGTTCGAAACATATGTGGAAGGATAAAAAATGCTAGAGACAATTGAGGAAAGAATAAAATTGTTAAAAAAGGGTTTTACACAAAAACAAATGGAAGAGTTATATATTGAAGGAAATAATTTCAAACTTGTTAATACGCCCGTATTTTTTGAGTTAATTGAAATTAATGATCTATATGGCAGGGATATATGCATGAATTGTATAGAGGCAGTTGAATATGCCCAATCGATATGTTCTGAAGTGATAAATCTCTGTGATATTTCTAATTACATGAAAGCATATACAAAAATATTGCCATGAGTTGAATGATTTCCCGCATAAGAAAAAGAGTAAAACCATTTAAAGCATTAATAATAATTTAGAGGCTAATGGTCAAAGTTGATAAATTCATTCATGATAGCATTGAAAAAATTAGGAAAGATATTAAAGGCCGGGCAATAATCGCCCTTTCAGGTGGAGTTGATAGTTCTGTCTGTGCCGTACTTGCGCACAGGGCAATAGGAGATATGCTGACACCCATTTACATTGACACTGGCCTTATGCGAAAGGGTGAAACTGAGAGGATTAAGACAATATTTTCCGATATGAACCTCCGGGTCGTGGATGGAAAAGTAAATTTCCTCAAAGCCCTGAAAGGACAAACCGATCCTGAGAAAAAAAGAAAAGCAGTAGGTGAGGCTTTTATCAGGGAATTTGAAAAGGAAGCCAGGAAACTCGGAGCACGATATCTTATCCAGGGAACAATTTATCCGGACAGGATAGAGTCAGAAGGCGGGATAAAGAGTCACCATAATGTTGGCGGCCTGCCATCAGTTATTGATTTTGAAGGTATTGTCGAACCGATAGCAGACCTTTACAAAGATGAAGTGCGGGAGGTTGCAAGAGCGCTTGGCCTTCCGAAGGAAATCTCGGACAGGATGCCATTCCCCGGGCCTGGCCTTTCAGTCAGGATAATTGGAGAAGTCACCGAGGAAAAGCTGGATGTGATAAGGGAAGCAAATGCAATTGTTGAAGAAGAACTTGTGGAGCAATTTGCCCCATGGCAGACATTTGCTGCGCTTATTGAAAAGGGAACTGGTGTAAAAGGAGATGTGAGGGTGCATGGATGGATAATCGCAGTGCGCGCCGTAAGTTCAAGGGACGGGATGACGGCAGAGTCCATGGAATTGCCGTGGAGTGTGCTTCGAAGGATCGAGTCCAGGATAACAAGCCAGATACCAGGTGTTTCAAGGGTTCTTTATGACCTGACACCGAAACCTCCGGCGACGATTGAATTTGAGTAAAGCCATGTCACTCACAACAGTTATACGAAATATCCGCGCAAAGCAAAAGATCAAATTCACTCCCCCTGACAGGCCTACCGCTGTCTGGACAGGGAAAGACCTGCTTGATGGAAAGCCTGTAACCGCGTTAACCATTATTTTCCAGACCTCAGGCTGCCGCTGGAACAACTGCACCATGTGCGGGTATGTTTATGATAGCGCGCGCTCACCCCCATCGCATGATGACCTGATGAAGCAATTCGATTATGCAATGTCGTGCTGCAAGGATGAAGAATTCATTGTAAAAATATTCACATCAGGCAGTTTTCTTGATGATAGCGAGATCGGATCTTCAACGCGTATCGAGATGCTGTCACGGTTAAGAGAAAATGACCGGGTAAAAAAAGTGATCGCAGAGACAAGACCGGAATACGTAACTGACGAGAAGCTGGCAGAAGCAAGAGAGGCTCTTGGCAAGAGGTTTGAAGTGGCAATGGGTCTTGAAACCAGTAATGACATGATCAGAAAGGACTGCATCAATAAAGGTTTTTCATTTTCTGATTTTACAGGGGCAAGCGAAGTTGCAGGAAGGAATGATGTGACCGTAAAAGCGTACCTTATGCAAAAACCGCCATTTCTTTCAGAAGGGATCGCCATGAATGACATGATTAATTCCATTAATGATGCCGCGCCCTTTGTCAGGACAATATCCATGAACCTGTGCAATGTCCAGAAGGGAACACTTGTGGATGAGATGTTCGAGCGCGGTGATTACAGGCCGCCGTGGTTATGGAGCGCTGTTGAAGCGCTTAAGGTCGGAAAGGAATCATCCCCGGGAACGGTTATAATGTCAGACCCGGTGGGCGCAGGTTCAATGCGCGGCCCCCATAATTGCGGTAAATGCGATAATGATGTGGCAGAGGCCATCCGTATTTTCTCGCTGACCCAGGATACTGCTGTTTTTAAGAATCTTGATTGTGACTGCAAAGAGTTATGGAAAAAAGTAGTTGAGCTTGAGGATTTCACATTCGGGGCGCCGCTTGTGAAATAGACAGGATTATTTTTCATACGTCATCGATTTCCAGCATGAGGAAAGGGTAAGCCGCCACCTCAGAACTGAACACCCTGTCTGGCATAGCAGAGAGTTCTGCGCCACAGCAAGGTGAAGTGAGTCCAGCGGGGTCTAAGACTCTACAAGCTATACTTTGCGATAAAACCCGAAAAGGCAAATTCAAGCTTGGGCGGAAGACCTCACGTAAGAAATTCGTATAGAAGATGAAAGATATGAATCTATTGTTGAAGAGTCTCCGAAATCGTATTGAACTGAAAGTCTTCAATCATATCGATCACATCGTTCCTCTGGTGCCCATCTCATTATCTTTGGATTCATGGTTAATCGATTCATCATTGAATCCGCGTTCATATTGCAAACATCTTTATTATTTCATTTAACTTACCTCCATAATTCATCACTCATCATCCCATCACCCATCATTCCACCATCCATCATCCCATCACTCATCATGTCTCCCATTCCCGTTGGGTTCTCTGGAACTTCAGTTCCATACCACTCTTTGTACCAGGAGCGCATGTCATCGATTTCTTTGGCCTGTGCAGTTTTTATGTCTGCCGCAATTTTCTTTATCTCTTCACGCTCTGCCTTTTGCAGCGCAATATCAGCCATCATGATTGCCATTTGATGGTGGTGGATCATTTGTTCGATGAACTCTTTATCAAAATTATCGGTATTATTGAGGCGTTCAATGCTTGTATCCCCGCTCATCATGCCCATTCCCGTTGGATATTCCGGGACTTCGGTTCCATACCACTCTTTGTACCAGGAACGCATGTCATCGATTTCTTTGGCCTGTGCAGTTTTTATATCCGTCGCAAGTTTCTTTATCTCTTCATGCTCTGCCTTTTGCAGCGCAATATCAGCCTCCGTGATCGCCATCTTATGATGAGGAATCATCTGCTCGATGAAGTTGCGATCTATGTCTCCCATCATTCTGCCACCCATCATTGTATTACTGTAACCGGACATTATATCCTTCGGATAGTCCGCTTCCATATTTGTCATCATTTCGGAAGAACACTTATGATTTTGCATATCTCCTGTATTTCCGTCGCTTATATTTCCGGCCATTACAGAGGTCATACCAGATACCAGTAATATCCCGGTTATAATAGCCACAGTTAATATTTTATTTCTCATATTTCACCCCTTAAAGTATATTCTCACCAAAAATACCACGATCATTATACTCTCCCCACAATCGCCGTAATTTTGATATATCGTTATTACTTTTAGGATTATCTTTTTCTAATACAAAATGATTTTGGTTTAAATTTTGAAAATATTTCACCAAATTTATTCTATTTTTAAATTTTCTTTTTCCTCCCGGTCATAATAAAAAATTTCATTTTTCACCCCCTCAAAAACATTAAACACGATCGGGCAGATTGAACAATTTACAATTATATTTATCAATCTTGAAGTGAACTCATTCTTATGCAAATGAGGATAAGCCACACAATCCTTGGGACGATAGGCATAGCATGAACATGAATTATTTTTGAGGAAAGGGCATGGTATCTTATTAAAAGTGTAATCGTTTGATCCTTTATTTTTTACAAGATACCTGCTTTTGAATTCAGCAACAGGAATCCCTGAACTTTTTGAGAATTTATCTATATCTTCATTATCCAGGATTGGTACCATTTCTACGCAGCAATTGGCGCACTTTTGACAATCTATTTCTGAAACGATATCACGATATAATTTATGGACAACCGAATCTATTTTTTCATCCGATATATTGCACATTTTCAAAAATGACCGGAATTTCCAATTCTCCTCTTCTTTTTGTCTTGATATCTTCTTTATCTTATTGATGTCAGTTTCCATGCAACAACTCGCCTATCCTCACAAGCGGTATTAACTCAACGCCTTCATCCGCCAGTGCCTCCACCGCTCCCTCCTCGCGATCAACAACAACAATAACATGCCGGACCACCAGGCCCTCACCTTTTAAGAGTTTGATCGCTTTCAAAACAGAGCCGCCTGTCGTTGCAACATCTTCAACCATGATTACTGTGCTGTTTTTGATAAAATCCCCTACAATCTGCCTTTTTGTCCCATATTCCTTGGCTTCTTTCCTGATAATTATAAGGGGCAGGTCGGTTTCAAGCGATACCGCAACGGCTATCGGGACGCCGCCAAGCGCCACACATCCGATATAATCCGCTTTAATTGAATGGTGCTTCATCTTTCCTGAAATCTCAGCAGCGACCTGTTTCAAAATATGAGGAGATGCGCTTGCTTTTTTAATATCGATATAATATTTGCTCTTCTTTCCTGAGGCAAGGGTAAAATCCCCGAATTTAATTGCCCCGCATTCTTTAAGTGATTCTTTAAGTGAAGTCATTACCAGGGCTCCTTTTTTAATCTGGCATAATATCCGATAATATTAGTCAGCCGATGTAAAAGCGGTGTGAAAAGAACAACAGTGACCATTATCCATGGCGCTGCAAGGAAATTATCTGAAAACCACACCGGGTCAAAGAGATATGTTAATATCCAGGCGCCTGCCACAAAATCAAGCTGGTCAACAAGAGGAAATTCTGCACCGCGTTCATACCCAAGCCTCCTTTTAAAAAAACTTTTTGCCATATCGCCAAGAAGAGCGCCAAAAGACAGCGTGAATATCGATATGAAAGTGAATGTACCGAGATATTGCAGTGGCGTGAACTGCATCTGGATAAAACCTGCGATAACGCCGCATGCAGTACCCCCCACAAGACCGTGAAAGGTCTTGCCATCGCCAAATATTCTTCTGCCGTCTTTCCAGTTCTTCCCCAGGTCAATGGGTGTCCCACCCCCGAAAACAACAGCAGTCGGGTTCGCCATGTAAGCCGGAAGCATCAGCCATGACGCTTTCAGGATCAATCCGAAAATAGTTACAAAAATTTCAAACATTAACCTCACTGCTCATGGATTGGAGGTGTAAATTGCTCAACCTTAACACCTGCTTTATCAAAAAAAACCAGGGATTCTTTATCAGGATATACCGTCCCATACACGATTTTTTCAATTCTTGAATTGATCAGCATCTTTGCACACAGGATGCATGGCTGGTGAGTGCAATAAACAGTAGCGTTCTCAATACTCACACCATGAAGCGCAGCCTGGATAATGGCATTTTGTTCCGCATGGACGGCGCGGCACAGTTCATGACGCGTCCCCGACGCAATATTGTTTTGCTGTCTGATACATCCTATATCAAGACAGTGTTCAAGATTCCTTGGTGCGCCATTATAACCTGTGGAAAGTATCCTCTTATCTTTCACTATTACCGCCCCTACCTGGTTCCTGAGGCATGTGGAGCGTTTTGCAACAATCGTTGCTATTTCCATGAAATATTCATCCAGTGTGGGTCGCATCGGCAATTAATAACCACCAAACGATAAATATTTACTGCTTAAAGAATCAATTGTTCAATATGAAACCCATAGTTTTACTTTCATCTGGTCTTGATTCCACAGTCGCCTTCAAAGAAGCATATGATATAAGTGATGAAATCCTGTGCGTAACTTTTGATTATGGCCAGAAAGCACGAGGAAAAGAGATCTCATTTGCAAAGACGATTTGTGAGCGATATAAAGCAGGACACGTTGTCATAGAACTTCCATGGTACAGGACCTTCCGGGGTGCTCTGACCGGAGGAAGTGCTCTGCCGGAAATATCAGAGAATGAACTCGATGATAAGGAAATTACGAAAAAATCAGCGGAAAATGTCTGGGTACCGGCGCGTAATGTTGTTTTTCTTTCAATAGGAGCAGCACTTGCCGAAAACTTTAAATATGACACAATTGTCACGGGTTTTGATGTCGAAGAAGCTGCAACGTTCCCGGATAATACGATCGAATTCGTTAAGCGTTTCAATGAAATGTTAAAATTCGGAACCCTCACAAAAACTTCGGTCTATGCCCCCCTGATCTCCATGAATAAATCCGATATCGTGAAGCGCGGTCTTGAAATCGGGGCGCCTCTTGAATGGTCATGGTCATGTTACGATGGATCGGAAAAACCCTGTGGAACGTGCGAATCCTGTCTGAGGAGAAAACGCGCTTTTGAAATATCCGGCACAAAAGATCCTTTACTTGAAAGATTAGAAACTCGGGTCAAGGGGTAGAGAAAACCCGTTCCTGTAGGACGGGGATGAATCTGACCCCTGCAATTGTAATATCTATCCCGAAAAAGTAGTTGTCGATTCTGCATTTTAGGGATATACAAAACATAAATAGCATCAAAACAATATAAGGCTTGTAGATTTTGCATGAAAAAAACATATCAATTCAGGATATATCCAACTAAGAATCAAGAGGTAATCCTAAATAGAACACTTTCCACATGCAGACACCTCTATAATGATTCTCTTTCTGAACGAAAAAGAGAATCGGAACTTAATGAATTAAAGCGGTCTTTTGATGTAACTCCCTGGGGAAAACCAGAATGGATGAACTATTACGACCAGGCTAATAGCCTGTCAGGGTCAAAGACAGATTTCCAGAAAGAAGTATTCTCTCAAGTACTCCAGAACGTCCTGAAAAGAGTTGATAGAAGCTTTAAGAATTTCTTTAACGGCTTTGGCTATCCTCGATTCCAGGGAAGGAACAGGTATAATAGTTTCACATATCCACAATCAGGTTTTTCACTCAAAAAGGAAAAACTCAACTTATCGAAAATCGGAGCTATCAAGATAATATTACATCGAGAAATCGAAGGAAAAATCAAGACCTGTACGATCAAGAAGGATATTGACCACTGGTATGTTACTTTTTCCTGTGAAATCGAAATACCCGTAATATCTGTTGAGATCAAGACCAAAACAGGAATTGATGTTGGCTTAAATTCCTTAATAACAATGAGCAATGGGACACAGATAGAACCACCTGAATTTCTAAGGGCATCTGAAAAAAGACTATCAAGGGAACAGATACATCTATCAAAAAAGAAACTTCGTTCAAAGAACCGGGATAATCAGAGAATCGTTGTAGCAAAAGTACATCGAAGAATCAGGAATCAGAGGAAAGATTTCAATCAAAAATTAAGTACGAATCTTGTTAAGAAATATGATCATATTGTATTTGAGGATTTACAAGTACAAAACATGGTACAGAACCATCATCTTGCCAAATCCATATTAGATGCAGGATGGTCACAGTTAATTAATTTAACAAAGTCCAAAGCAGAATACGCTGGGAAAATAGTTGAATTTGTTAATCCGAGAAATACGAGTCAGAGTTGTAGCAATTGTGGTAAATCAGTCTCAAAAGACCTGAAAGTTCGGGTGCATAGTTGTCCTTTTTGTGGCCTTATTCTGGATAGAGATCATAATGCTGCAATCAATATTAAAAATAGATCAATCAGTACCGTAGGAACTACGGGATTTCAAGCCTGCCTGAGCAATCTCAATAGAGAAGCAATGAAGCAGGAAGCTCCCTTGCTTTAGCAGGGAGTATTTCACTCGAGTTCAAACTTGATAGTACACTCTCCCACTGTTCCGGGTTTATCAACACCTTTAGTAATAACGTTCCTTCCGATTTTCTTAACAGCCGCGTATTTTGCTGCCTGGACTATGGGACATGCTGTTGCTATGCCTTCCTTCCTGAGTATTTCATTACCATGGCAAATTGCACATCCTTTGATATCAAGAGTATAATTATTCTCGTCGCAGTTGACCTTTACATATTTTGCGAATTCCAGGTCATTCTTGAGATAATCCTCAAAACTCTTTGCAAATTCGCCCTGGTTTTTTATATCTCCTGCTTTATCAGCCCAGTTATCGGCAAATATTGAACCCACTTTTGCATTTACTTTCCTGGCATCCTCGCCCAGTGCTTTTATTACAGTGCTGTGATATTGTTTAAAGAAATTCAGGCTTGCTGTCATGTTACCTCCGATTTGATGTCATGTTTTGACAAAACTATACATAACCGTAATCCGATATAAAGATTATGGTGTTTTCAGGATCAAAATTCTATGATCAAAAGTGTGACACCTTTTTCACACCTTTAGTTAATATATTGTTCATTCAAAGTGTTGTTTAAAATATCAGGCTTACTTGAATACATTTGATCATGCGATTTGATAGGAATAATCCAGGAATTAACATAAGAGGGGCTTTGAAACACCTCCTGAAGTTAATATTGATAATAGTAATGATTTTATTCATCGGCTATCTGATTGGAAATAGCCAGTATATTCATGGGATGCTCGGTCCTTTTGATCTTTTAATAGAATTCTTTTTTGTTTTTGTCTCCTTATCCATTTTTGCTATGACGTGGTTTGCATACAGCCAGAACCAGAATGATCATACGCTATTCATGGGAGCCACTTTTTTAATAATAGGGATTTTTGAACTATTCCATATACTTTCTTATCCTTTCATGCCTGATTTTTTTACCCCGAACTCAGTTCAAAAAGCAAGGATTTTCAGTGATGTTGTTCAGGTAATTATCGCACCATTATTCCTGATAAGTGCATACCTGTTTAAGGATAGCCTGAGATTGCTCAACAAAAGTATTCTTCTTATTTCAGCAATTATCCTGTCAGTACTGCCATTTATAACAATGTATTATCTGAGGTTCCTGCTGAATGAATATCCGAAAATATATTCAGGGGGCGGACCATCTGAATTAAGAGTATCATTGGTACTGTTAAGCATATTAATAACATTATATGCAAGTTACCTGTATGCAAAAAGACTCCAACTAAATAAAGACCAGGATATTATTAATCTCATTTATGGATTTAATATCATAGTATTTAGCTACCTTATCCTGAATACATTAGAATTTCCAGGGCTCTTATTAAAAGGTGCAGGTTTCTATTTTGCATATCTTGCCCTTCATCAATCGTATATAGAGTTACCATATAAAAAATTAATGATAGCTGAAGAATCATTAAAAGTATCAAAGGAAGAAGCTGAGCGTGCAAACCAGATAAAATCCGAATTCCTGTCAACGATGAGCCACGAACTTCGCACACCTTTGAATTCTATAATTGGTTTTTCCGACCTGTTGAAACAAAAAATGATGGGAGATCTAAACGAGAAACAGGAACATTATATAGATAATATAATCAAGAGCAGTAAACATCTTCTTGATCTGATCAACGATATTCTTGACCTGAGCAAGATAGAAGCTGGAAAGATAGATTTGAACGTTGAGAAGATTTATTTATCCCCGATGATAAATGATACTATGGAACTTATAAAAGCTACAGCCGCAAAACATAATATTGCCCTGAAGAAAGAATTTGATCCTCAGGTCGAGTTCATTGAAGGTGATAAACAGAATTTTAAACAAATACTTTTCAATCTGCTGAGCAATGCAGTCAAATTCAGCCAGAAAGATGGCGGGATTATAACCATAACCACAAGAAAAGATAGTGAAATGGTGCAAATTTCAGTATCAGATACTGGTATTGGAATCAAGAAAGAGGATCTGGACAAGCTCTTCAATAAGTTCCAGCAGGTCGATTCCGGCACTTCCAGGAAATATGGTGGTACAGGTCTTGGTCTTGCTATTTCAAAGCATCTGGTGGAACTACACGGGGGCAGGATATGGGCCGAGAGTAAATACGGGAAAGGGAGTACTTTCATTTTTCAATTACCGCTGACTGTAAAAAAGAAGGTTGGGAATTAAATGGCGCAAATGAAAATACTCATTGTAGAAGATAATCCCCTGAATATGGAACTTGTCATTGAGATTCTCAAATCATCAGGATTTCTCGTATCCGGGGCAATTAATGCGGAAGAAGCGATAAAAATGATTGAAAATGAACACTATGATTTGATCCTGATGGATATAGAACTTCCGGGGATGGATGGCATATCTGCCATAAAGATCATAAAAAGTAAGCCCGGATATGATGCTGTACCAAATATCGCTTTGACTGCTTTTGCTATGAAAGGAGACCGGGAAAAATTCCTGGCAGCAGGTTTTGATGATTATATAGCAAAACCAATCGATGTACCGGGTTTCATAAAACAAGTGCAGAAATATAAACAATCCTGATATGAAATTATAAGTGATTTTTTGAGGTATTAAATGGTAAATCAAGATAATAAGGCAAAAATCCTTGTGGTTGATGATGAACCCGTAAATGTCGAGCTTATTTTTGGTTATCTTGAAAATTATTACGATTTAATACCGGCATACAGCGGAAAAGAAGCGCTTGAAAAAGTGATATGTGATAAACCTGATATTATTCTCCTGGATATTAAGATGCCCCAGGTCAATGGATATGAAGTATGTGAAAAAATAAAACAACAGGATTCCACAAGGTTCATTCCTGTAGTAATGGTCACAGCATTGTCTGAAGTAGAAGATAAGATCAAAGCTATAGAAACCGGGGCTGATGACTTTCTTTCTAAACCGGTTAACGTGCTTGAACTCCGTACCCGCGTAAAATCACTTCTGAAGATAAAGAATTATCATGACGAACTTCTCAAGGCCAAAGAACAAATTGAGGCTCAAAATGATTTCAAAACTATTATGACTGACATTCTTCCTCTTATCCTTCGGAGTATTCCCCCTGGAAAAATGACTGAAGTAATGACCCTTATGAGTGAACAGGTAGAAGATATAATCTGGACAAAATATATTCATGACATTCCAAAAGAAAGCGCACAAACAGCAAACATCACGTGCAGTATTTTGAACAAAATGGGTGGGAACTTTTCAGTAAAAGAAGCAAGTGAAAAAGGATATGTTATAATAAATAGTAAATGTCCATGGGGGGAAAACGGGTTAAATCCGGTACTTTGCATGATGACAAAAGCAATATTTGCCCGGGTCGGCATTCATATATATAAAGATATAAATATAGATATTAAAAAAACCATAGCAGGAGGGGATGATTGTTGTCTGATAGAATTATTTATGAAAGCCTGACCCGCAATTAAGGGATTGAATTTATTAACAATTAAACATAATATAAATATAACATGATCATGGAACGAATACATACTGGAATTACAGGGCTTGATGAAATGATAGGGGGTGGATATCCAAAGGGCCGTACTATGTTAATTCTCGGGATGACAGGATCGGGCAAAACCATACTGGGCTTGAGTTTTATTCATAAGGCCTGTACAGAGGGACGAAAATCCCTTATAATCGCCAGCGAAGAATTACCAGGAGATATCATTGCCCAGTCAGAATCGGTTGGTATGGACCTTGGGAAATTCAATAAAAATGGTTTACTGGCAATAAATAAAGTCTATGAAGAGCGGACAATGTATGCCAAGGAATTATTAGCTTATGAAATAACGGATACCGATAAACTGCAATCCAATCTTATCGGGTTGCTGGACAGAATACCCAAGGATGTAGAGAGTGTTTTGATTGACAATATAGGTGTTTTTACACTTAACATGTCTGCAAACGAATTCAGGGCACAGATTGACTCATTAGTTGCAGGATTAATGAAAAGGAATATTACAGCCTTACTGATAATGGACCAGTCAGCAGATAACCGCACAGAGAGCATTGCTTCATATTCTGTTTACGGGGTTCTGCGGACTTCTATCAAGGATAATCCCTTTACAGGAGCAAGAGAACGCCTGTTCGAAGTCCTGAAGATACGTAATACCAAAATTTCCTTGGCTCCCATCAGATTTGAAATTACTTCCAAAGGTATAGAATTTTTACAGAAATAAACCGGTAAAATCAATGGTAAATAAATTATGGCAACAAATAAATTATGACAACTAAATTATTACCTACAGGGCTTCCAACTCTTGATAAAGAACTGGACGGTGGCTTACTTGCGGGTTCTTTAGTATACCTTATGGCGGATTCTATGACTATGGGAGAGATTTTCTTATACCAGTTCATCCAGCAAAGACCAAGCTTTTATGTAAATACTGAGCGTAAACCTGAATATATATTAAATGATTTAAAACAATTCGGGTTTGATATAGATGGCATAAAATTCATAGATATACATGAGAAATATTACGAAAATATAAGCAAATTGCTGGACAGTGGAGAACTCAGGGATTACAGGATTATGGATTTTTTTATTAAACAGCTTGAAATTATCGAAGCTAAGGAAATAAATCTTATTGTTGATACCATAACATTTTTCCAGCATCTTGAAATAAAAAGGAACAAAACCAGGGAAATTATAGATAAACTTTATGATACTGTGAAACGAACAAAAGGGCTCGGGTTCCTTTATGGGATCAAAGATGAAAAACGTTCTTTTATTGAAAATGAAGTAATAAATATCTGCGATGCGGTATTTGATATTTCACTTATAAAAAAAGCAGATAAAACAACTACTGAACTGACAATACCAAAAGCAAGAAACCGCCCGATACATGGAAATGTGCTTAAGTTCAAGATAGAGGGCGGGATCATAATGGATACCTCAAGAGAAATAGCATAAAGAAAAAGGGATATTAATCTACCAGGAATACTGGCGCTGTATCAGACTTTCCTCAGCACCCCGATCTTTGGCTCGTAGCATCTTCCTTCCTCCATAAGCTCTTTTAAGGATAGTTCCACACTTTGGGCATTTATCCCTGCTTTCCCGGCGGTTTCAATGACTGTTAAAAAGGACGTGCCCTTCCCGGTATCAAGTTTATCAATTATGGCAGCAAGTAACTCTTTTGGCTCCAACTCAGGTGGTTCTTCTTTGGTATCGGGTCCGGAAGGATTCTGTATCTCCTCAACAATTTCATTATTTTCTCCAACACTTATTTCCTCAACAATCGGTTCATTTTCAAAAGATGATTCATGGGTTTTGAATTCTGTTTTTTTCACGGGAATATCATGTTCTTTTGTTTTTTCCGGTTTTTGGGGCTGATTTATAATCCCGCTATCAGATACAGATGTAATTGTATCAATTGCATGAATAAGCATTTTTTTAAGTTCCGGTATGGTTTTATCCAGATTTTTATAATGCTTGATTGCAAGTATCACGCCATTGAGAAGTGCGATGTTCGTCACTTTCTTAGAAAGGAATTCCTGCAATTCATTTCCCGATAATCCCGGTTTTAAGGCATCTTCGATAATGTTGATGCGTTCCAGTGTTCTTTCTGCTGTTTCCAGGACCCACCTGTCCCTTTGCTTTTCATCAGAAGCATTTATTTCTTCAGGCCGTACTGATAAATAAACGGTGCCATCTTCCGGTTCATATTTTCTTGCTTTGCCTACAAGTGCAACATAAGCAGGAACATGCAAGTCAGATAAAAATATGGCAGCATCTGGCTGGTACTGGCTGGCATATACAGTAAATACCCCTGTAGGATCGGCTATGCGCGCGCGCCAGAGATTATTATCCTTGCCGATATTTTCAACCTCGGTAACTACCCCGACAATAAAGAGCCTGTTGCATTTAACACCCGTTGGCGTAATTATATAATTCGGAGCCCGTTCATCGCCTTCACTGACATACAGGTTTGACATGTTGAACTCATGTGCGAAAATGCGCCACGCAATTTCCCTGTCCATTATTTTTTCTGTTTTTTCCATTTTAACCCGTGACCCTTCCGATGAGCTTTTGTGCTTGTTCCTGTATCGTTTGTGCAGGTTCCCAGGCATCGCTTGCTACAAGTGTGATCCCGAATTCACCTTTAGACATATTTCCTCTTGCAGCGAATCTTCTCCCCAGAAGTTTCCTTTTAATATCATCTTCCACTGCTTTCTGGGACATATTTGTCTTTGCGATCTTTTGAGCTTCTTCAATATTAAGTCCGAATATCTTCTGGGTAAGCCTGGAATCAAGAACCAGCGTGAGTGCGCCAGTTCCATCATCAATTATGGCTTTGATACGCATATCAATCTTCTCATGGACTTTTTCGTGTACTCTGCACATGCCTCTCTGGATCACACGCGAACATTCGGGGCATCTGGCTATTAATCCCGAACCAGGTCTGATGGAAAGTATATTCCCTTCAACTACGACATCATAAGCCCCGTCTTTCATAATCAAATCCCCGATTTTTAATCTGTCTTTTTCTATGTATTCAATCTTATTTTCAAGCTTTGTTACAATGGTTGATTCGTTGATGTTCAGGGTAGGAACACCCCGGAATGACCTTACATAAGCGTTTTTTACATCAATTGAATTGCCCGCTTCAAGTTCCGGAGACAATATCCAGGCTGTGACCGGGAGTTTTGTATCCTCATCTGCCGCAATTGCGCCAAGTATCTTTTTCGGGCCATCCTTTGTATTGATTTCATGCATATCAATATCGAGGATAGTGAATTGTGTATGAACATTTATATCCCCATCTCTTAAATCTGCAAGTTTTTTAAGTTCGCAGTCCTCCATAACATGGATTTTGGTGGTAAGCTTTGTGACTTTCGATCTGGGACCAAAATTTACTTCAGGCCGTTCCTGCCAGTTCCTGACATAAGCCTGCGTGACTGAAATCACATCACCCGGGTTAAGATTAAAATCAGACCAGGCTGTGAAACTCCTTGATGAGGTCTCATCGCAGATCACTCCTGAAAAAAGGATTTTTTCGACATTTTTAATATTAACGGTTTTCCTGGTTACTTCAACGACCTGTCCGGTTATTTCGATATTATGTTCTCCTATCCGGATATCTTTTAGTTTTCTGCCAGTGCTTTTTTCAGATCCGCCATATTTTTTTATCAGGCTTCGTTTTGCTTCATTCAATGGTACCCTGTATTCAAGCAGTTTTTTTAAATCCGCAATTATATTGCTGTCTTCTATTTTGTTATCAAGCGCCTTTTTTATTTCTTCAACATGAGGCGCAAATTCGATCTGCATAATGCCTCCTTCCAAGCAATAGGATACGAGTAATAGGATAATATAAGATAAAAAACCATCGCAGAACAATTAAATGATTAGAATAATTTATCACCGTTTATTACCATTCAGGTATTTGAGGATGAATTATGGAATCAGTATATTTTTATGAAGAGGATGTCAGTAAAGATGTTTCAAAAATATTGGAGGATGATTTTTTTAAGCGCCTGGGGTATACGGTAAGGGAATGCAGCCTCCTGGGTTCCCCGCGCAAAGGATATTTCCTGTATATAAAGGCAAATTCAGAAGATATCGACCGTGCAGAAAAGAAATTTGAGGGGACCGGACTTAAAAAACTTATTGGAGAAGAGCTGAAAACAGTCACATCAGCTTTCATAGCTGAGGAAGATAATGCTGCCACTGGTATGGGAATGATTTTCGGTTAGCGGAATGGAAATGATTTTCTTTTAAGGTTAGGGTCAAGGTTAAGATTAATATCCGCTAACTTGTTGGGTAATATAGAATTCTCACCATTAAGATATATTTATATATAAAGATAACATGAAATGTATAATCGGAGGTACAATATGAGGCTGAGTAAACAAAGTTTAGTTCTGGCGACGATAATTCCATTATTATTCGGAATAATAATCATCTGGAATTTCATGAGCGCAATTAATACATTGGTAACGATGGTCCCTGATGGATCAACCGCAAAAATATATGATCAACTTATTTATATAGGTATTTTTGCATTCCTTGCAATTGCAGTGTACTGGAGCGTAATGGTTTACCTGATATATCTGTTGCAGGAAAACCTGTCAACCCTTGATTCGAATCTCGATAAGGCTGCAGATATCGGAGCAAGGCACCTTTCGGACTCAAAGAACCTGTTGAACCAGGTTATAAATATCCTGAAAAGATATGAAACAAGCCAGTAATATGCGCAAAGCATATTACTGATTTATTTTCTTTTTTTCTCATTTTTTAGCAGATAGTTTTCCGATAATCCGGGCACTCCAGAAAGTTTATCTGTGATGGAGTATAGACAATCATCACGATTAAACAGTTGAAAATAATACGGTAAAATATATGTTAAGTGGTATATAATGGTAGATACAAGATTCTTAGAGCTTGCGAATGCAACACTGGGACTGTCAATTCTTTTGATTACGATTGTCCTGTTAAGAGATTTCAGGAGGCAGTTGCAAAATAAAGATAATAAATTCAGGATACCTCTTATATTGCTGTCCACAGGTATAATGGTCTTCTCGGTCAGGGAATTTATCAAATACGGATTGACGGAAGGACGCGAAACTGTTTTTGATGAATTACTTGAAACCCTGTACCTGTTGTTAACTCTTGGAGCTTTTTTTCACCTTTTGAGGATAAAAGAATTGCCGTCGGGCAAGATCATACCTAAATAAAATTCTTAATCAATGCCATTCTATAAGTTAATGAATAAAAGACATCTTGTATCGTATCTTTTTTTTCTCATAATAATTCTTGCGTTTTTCCTGAGGATATACCATCTTGATGAGAGGGTTCCCCACCAGGATGAAGCCGCCGTAGGCTATATAACATACAAATTATTCAATGACAGTTCCTATTCATATGATCCGGCGTTCCATGGTCCATTCATGTACTATGTTACATCAGAAACGTACCGGCGCCTTGGGGACACTGTTTATGCATCCAGGTTGCTTCCCGCAATTTTGGGCGCATCGATGATTTTATTGCTGATACCTTTGCGAAAATACCTTGGGAATTCAGGCATGCTTTTTGCCGGTTTCTTTTTCGCTCTTTCACCTTCATTCCTGTATTACTCCAGATTCTACAGGGAAGACATATTCATATCGTTTTTCACCATGCTGGCGCTTGTATGCGCCGTAAAATATGCAGAAGCAATTGATAAAGGCAGGCATTCAATTTCGTTTTCTAACCTTCATTTTATAGCAGGGTATCCTATTGAAAGGATTTTTTATCTTGCTCTTGGGGGGATATCACTTTCCTTTATGGCTGCCCTGAAAGAGAACGCATACATAACGATGGCTTTGATAACCCTGTTCATGTTCCTGTTTTTCATAAGGGAACGGTATTTAAGAAGTCTGATAGATAAAATGATAAAACCTGATACGAAATTTATTACTCTGATCGCAGAAGGGATATTTCTTATTCTTGTAATCCTCGTGGTTTTTTCATTGTTCTATACAGGTAATATCCTTGATATCGCAGGCATGAAAATAGCAGTTGAAAAAGCGATATCCCACTGGTATGAGATGCACAGGATACAACGTCTGGGGGGACCTTACTTTTTCTATCTGGGCATTATTGCACTATATGAATTACCCGTACTTGTGTTTGGTATTATGAGTATGTTTCATCATGGATTCGGCGGCAGGAAAAAAGGTAAGCTGCTGATAATATTGCTTCTTTATTGGATGGCTGTGGGCGTAATGTATCTCATATCAAAGAATTATTCATTTGCAGACAGATTCTTACCGGCGTCATATCTCCAGCCATCAATTATCATACTTCTCCCACTTCTTCTATTGGGGATTATTGGTGTCCTGTATATTCGAAATCTTTTTTTTGCTTTTTTAACCTATTGGGTATTGACCAACTTTTTTGTATATTCATATGTCCAGGAAAAAGTCCAGTGGCTTGTGTTGAACCCGCTTTTGCCTCTTATAATAATCTGTTCCGCATATCTTGGAGAAGTTCTGCCAGGATTGAAAATAAGGTCAAGGGTCGGGGCTTTAACAATTATTTTCCTTATGGTAAGCAGCCTGTTTTTTGTCAATTCAAGTATTCAATTGAATTTTATAAATTATGCTAATACAACCGAACCGATAGTACAGGCATCGCAGGCGCCGCAGAATTTTTCTGAATTCGTTACGAAAATGTTCGAGATATCTTCGCAGTACAGCAACGAATCCACCAGGGTGCAGGTTACAGATGAAACCCTGGAGACCCAGTTGCTATGGTACACACGTCATTACCCTAATGTAGAATGGAAGGTGAGTAAAGATGCCAGATTCGATGCACCTCTTATCATGACACGCAATTCTGATGGGAATGAGACTGAAGCTGACATCATGCAGTTCAATCTCGGCAGCGATTACATTCGGCTTAACAGCACGAGGATGTCCTGGTATCGGTTCAGACCATCTGATCTTACACCTGAATTCATCCTTTTCAGGAAGATGAACAGACCGCCTGATAATGAGCACAGGTTCGCCCTTTTCTATAAGCCCATTATCAAATATTGATAAAAGAATTTGCCATCCTGTAATATTGAAATTTAAACAGGTTTCTTAATAAACGCCTTCATTAGTTTTTCAAGTGTTGTAATTTCTTCTTTTGAAAGAGATATCCTGGCATCGATATTTTTGAACTCCGGGATACCTTTTCCCCCGGTCTCACCTGATACAAGCGCGTTTGACCATGGGCTGTTAACCATGAAAGCCAATCCGCCAGGCTCATCCCTTTTAGACTCCTTTGTTTCCACCACAATGCTTGCAAAATTATTGGATATTTTCACCCTGTCTCCGGGCTTTATACCCATTTTTTGCATATTGGTCTTACTCATAGTTATTGCAGCGGAAAGCTTTCTGTATTCTTCCCCGAACCTGTCGCTCTCAAGCGCTTCGGCATGGAAGATATCTCGATATGTGATGATCTTGATATCATATTCCGGGCTTTTAAGGAATTTCCCAAAATCCATACCCTTATCCATTAAACCGCCTCCGCCAACCGTTTCATGATTTCTTCATCAGTCAAATATCCACTTTCGATGATTTTTGATAATCTTATTACTTTTCCATCCATCCTTACTGCTGTCCCTGCAGATTCCAGTCCTGATACAGCGCAAGGGATAGTCACAGTTGCGATTTTTGATGTCATGGTTACGCATGGGTCAATACAAATCACCGGTATCGATGCAAGGCGTGAAAGTACAGGGCCGGGAAGACTTGAAACCGGATCAGAACCCGCAACAACGATTGCATCCACTGTTTTTTCATTGAGTGACTCCATAATTGAATATTTAATATCATGAACTGCTTTTCCATCAAACTTTACTTTATTAACAAACCCTGTTTCTTTAAACAGGTTTTCATTAAAGCCACGCATATTATAATGGCCAACCATAGGCATTATATTAAAATTCGGCAGCTTTTGTGCCAGAGTTGTCAATATGTCAAAATCATCTTTTATTGAATATGTAAGTCCGATACCCACAAAAATCGCCCCGAATTCGGCTTTTTTCAAAATACCTGCAAGTTCAAGCATTTTTTTCGTGTCATAAGCCGGTACTTTTCCGGATAGGGCATCAATCAATGCCAGGATAAATTCCCTGTCTCCTTTTGGGGGTATCCTGTAAAAATGTCCTTTGCAGATCTTTGCCGTATTTGATTCCCTTACATCTATGGCTATTGCCATCCTGTCTTCCTCATACCCGCGCTGTCGTAATTCTCCCCGCGGGAAATATGAGAACCTCGAAAGATGGCGCGGCTGCGAGTCCTGCGCATCAGAGCCCCAGTAAACAAGTAC
Organism: Candidatus Methanoperedens sp.; assembly: GCA_012026795.1. Lineage (NCBI taxonomy): Archaea > Methanobacteriati > Methanobacteriota > Methanomicrobia > Methanosarcinales > Candidatus Methanoperedentaceae > Candidatus Methanoperedens > Candidatus Methanoperedens sp. The sequence continues at coordinate 94,016 of VEPM01000010.1, read as the reverse complement.
ATCGGCTTTGTTCCTTATATCATCAAGAGAACATGTCCTGAACTTTTGCGAAAGGACACTTTCGATAAGCATTCCCTGGCAAAATGAAGAGGTATCATCCAGAATCCCATTTATTTTTTTGGCAAATTGAATTCCTTTTACCTGGGCTTCACATGTTGAGTTATCCAATCCAAAAAGCACAGGCGCTTTTGAATTACGGATGATTTGCGCTGCTTTCTTTATGGAACTTTCGATGTCAGCAGGTTTTTGATCTATGGAAGGAACAAGCCTGTTTGAACAACCTTTCATTCTTGCTGCGCCGCGCCTGCATGCATTCTTTATCTCTTTTATCCTGTTATTCTCAACAATCACTTCAATGTCATCACATAACAGCGCGCATCCTGTGCATGTAATCATATAAGCCTCCTGTACAAACTATACAAACTCTATTGCGCCTGTTGGGCACGGGTCTATGCACGCATAACACAAAACCTTATTTTTCCCAAAGCGTCGGCATTCTTTGATATTTGAAGCCAGTACTTTTCCATCAACTACCTTGAAGATAACCTTATCATTTGTAGGAGCACAGCCCATACCAGCGCCATGCGGATCATTTGCTACGTCTACGGGGCATGCCACAACACAATTCCCACAACCTGTGCATAATTCAGGATGCACAATCAGTCCTGTTTCTTCAGCTCCGGCGGCTGGTAAAAGAAGTGATTCAAGTTTCTCTTTTTGCTTTTTAAAATTCACTTCAAGAAGAGGTGTACATTCTGCTACATTCCTTTTTCTTCCTAACATTGCAACCGCAAACGCCATACAGGTGGATTCTCCGCATTTCTTGCAGTTGGTTCTGGGTAAGAGCTGGTATAGCTCCATAACTGTAACCATGAGTGGTGAATTGATTTTAATAAGGGATATAATTTATGGGTCTATTTAGAATACCTTGTAGGTCTGTACCCTTTCAAGAAGCATGCCTTCAACTATTATCGGATAATCCTTTTCCGCGCTTTTTAATGCATTTGCCAATTTCCAGCTCTTATCTGAAAAAATCGTTATCAGTGGTTCACCTTTCTTGACCATTTCACCTTTTTTCCTGTGTATCCAGACGCCTGCCCCGTTATCAGCCGGAGCCCCTGCGATCCTTGCCAGTTCCACAATGCGCTTGTTATTGAACTCAATGACATAGCCATCGGCCGGGGATGTAAGTTCTCCCCTGTGCTCCCCGGGTTTAATATCAGTATGAACAATATTCGGATTTCCGCCCTGGACTTCAATGATCTGTTTGAGTTTTTCAAACGCTTTCCCCGAACGTAGCGTTTCCAGGGCCATATCCTTTCCCCGGCCTTTTGTCGCCACGCCCCCCATTTCAAGAAGAATGCCAGCTAACCCTGTGCTCTTTTCAATAAGGCTGTTCGGGCCCTGCATAGTTTCCAATACTTTCAACGCTTCTCTTACTTCAAGTGCCGGACCAACGGTTCTTCCAACCGGTGATGCACCGTATGTCATGGCACATTCCACGCTCATTCCCAGGCGCTCCCCGAGGTCGATCAAATCCCGTGCAAGTTTTTTCCCTTCTTCCATCGAGTGAATTTTTGTTCCGCTGCCAACAGGGATATCGATAACAACACAATCCGCGCCGACTGCACCTTTTTTAGCCATTATTGAAGCAAGAAGCTGGGAATGCGGGTCTATTGAGAGGGGATACTCGGCGCGTATGAGCTTATCATCAGCCGGAGCTATATTTGTAGCTCCTCCCCATACAATCACGCCTCCAACTTTTTCAGTCATGGTCTTTATCTCATCTGCTGTGAATTCAACAGGTGCAAGTATTTCCATCAGGTCAGCCGTTCCTGCGGCACCTGTTATCGCCCGTGAGCTGGTCTTGGGTATGAGAAGACCGTTTGCGGCGATTATCGGAACCACAAGAAGGGATATCTTATTGCCCGGAACTCCTCCTATACTGTGTTTATCCATAATGGGGTGAGTATCGAACTCAATTTTTTCGCCAGTATCGATCATGGCCCTTGTCATCCATTCAATTTCATCCGTGGTCATCCCGTGGATATAGGAACTTGTAACAAATGCAGACATTTCTATCTCTGTAAGATTCTCCCTGACAATGTCCTGGATTATCTGGTGGGTCTCTTCCTGCGTCAATTTCTGATGGTCCATCACTTTCTTTATGAAACCTACTGAATTAGGTCTTGATGCCGGGATAAGATCAATCGTAAGTGGACATACCTGCCCGAGTTTTTCGCAGCATTCCTGGTAAACTCCCACAGTACCTTTCGGGATCATGTCGCCTGTTTCAACTATGGCCGTCAGGTAGCCATGATTTTTTAACTGGACACGGTCACCTCCCCTGACACCGAGTTCTTTTGCATCCTGTGAATTGATAACTACTTTATACTTACCTGCTTTTATCTGAAGTTGTTGAACTTTAAGTTCCATATTATAGTATCCTCATAATTTTATTGTATCGATTTAGTACTTACAATACTTAGCATTATCGATGGTCAATATGATGAATAAAGCTTTATTGAACGTTTTTGGACTTTTACGGATTAAAATGGACTTTAAAATTCTATTTATACTGTAAAAATGCTTATATTAGGACAGGTCAATCTGAATACAAGCAAAAAGACATCGAGGCACAAAATGAATACTCTAAGAATATCGGTGACAGGATTACTCCTGATCGCATTCGCCATGAATATTATTGGTACGGCACAGGATGATAAAATGTCACCGGATGAGCTTGTTGATGATATAGAGGAATATAATGGTTCAATGGGCCCAGATAATGTATTTTATGGTTTGAAACTTGCATTTGAGAGACTGGATGAAAGCTTCACATTTAATGAAACTGAAAAGCTTGATAAAAAAGTGTATCATTCAAAGCTTCGGATATCTGAGGCCAAGACCGAATTGAAAAAGGAGAACAATAAAGGCGCAAACAAGGCTTTTGAAAATTATAAAGAGAAAATAAATGAGACAGAAATATCTATTTCAGGTATCCTGGGAAATGATTCAGGAATTATCAATGCCCAGAAAATGATTGAAAAACACCAGTATGTGCTGGAGAGACTTCTTGAATCACATCCGAATAATACCGGATTAAAGAGTGCCTATAATAATAGTGTTGAACTTGAAGATAAATTTGAGGAAAAGACCCGGAGGAAACTTGAACGTGTTCAAACAAAAGAAGGAAAACACTATATAAAAGAAGGAAATCTGACAAGAGGGTACATCGTTGATGTTCAGGAAATAAAGAGCATTCAGGATAAGAAAGATATAAATCAGGGTGAAATGGAAAAGAAATTTGAAGAAACGTCCGATAATAAACCAGAGGATCATAATGAAAGACAAGAACGAAATGATAAGAGAGAAGACTGAAAGGGTCCCCCAGAGGCAGGATAATAAAGAGGAAAGAAAAGATAGGTTTTTGCCTATCTTTTTCTGGACAGATTAATAGTAAAGATTATTATTACTGGAAAAACAATATCGGTTCAATATCTGGAAATCTTATGTCATTGAAGATCCTGCATATTGCAATTTTTTGTCTAATTTCTGTTTCAATAGTTGGCGCTGCACCTGATAATTACAAAGTGACATATACAATAAATATTAAAGAAAACGGTTCAGCAATATGGGATGTGGAATATCGCACCCTACTTTCTACTAAAGAAGACTTTGATTCCTTTGAGAATTATTCTGCACAAATAAACTCTAAGTACCTTGTGGATTTTAAAGAATTAATGCAAAGATCTGCCCAGGAAGCAGCAGTGGCGACAGCAAGGACTATGGCTGCCAGGGATTTTAACGGTGAAGCGATAATACAGTCCACTCCCACAGGCAAGTATGGTGTGGTTCGTTATACTTTTACCTGGACAAACTTTGCAAAAACAGGCCAAAATATCAATGTAGGAGATGTATTCGTGGGAGGATTGTACCTTTCAAATGATAATACCCTTATAATCCGATATCCACAAGATTATACGGTGGAACAGGTCGTACCAGGGCCGGACCAGAACAGGGATGGAATGATATGGTATGGTCTTCGTTCTTTCAGTGCCGGAGAACCACGGATAATCCTTGCAAAACCACTATTCACATCAACAACGGTGGCTGTATTGGTTATAATTGGACTTTTTATAACTGTCAGCATGTTGTTTGTAAAGCGTAGAAAAGAAGCAGAAGAAAAGACATCAGCGGAAATATCTGAAACTAACATCCATATACCTGAAATTGAAATGCTGGATGTGGAGGACAGGATAATGAAAATGCTTAAAGAAAGCGGGGGAGCACTTTACCAGTCCGAGATAGTAAGACAACTTAATCTTCCGAAATCAACTGTCAGCTCGGTATTGAATAAATTGCATGATAAGAATGTTATCCAGAAGATCAGGAAAGGACGTGAAAACCTGATCCGGATGGTATGACTTTTATAATTATCTATAATTCTTCATATGTATTAATCCGACAATACCAAGTACTGAAAATACTGCAAACATTATTGTTTCAAACCAGCCTTCCCCATACATCCATCCAGATTGATTATGAAGTGCATTGATATCAATTATCCCATCATACCATTTGATTGCACAGAAAAAGATTATAGTTATCCCTATGGTTGATGCCAGTAAGAGTATATACACAATTTGACAAAATATTAATTTATTCATGATTGTTATTAAAAGAGTCTTTTCCCGCCTGATAACACATGTTTGAAATCCCCAACTCCAATTTTAACATTTGAACATACTCAAACATATACTTTTCTATGTGTTTTACTAGCTTCCGGGACTTAAACAAATACTATTTATTTATGTATCAACAAATAAGGATTATATTTAATGGACTAAATGAGTGTGGATGGATATGAATAGAGGAGTGAATGGACATGTAAAAATAGCGATCAGTTTAAAATGTAATTTGTTAAGATATATAATTAAGTTGTTAAGATATATAATTAAGAATGGAAAATTATGTGTGGGTTATCAATGGGCTATTATACTGAAGAATTAAATGATACTAATTCAGGCGACTGGATAAGGTTATGTGAAGAAAGGGAAGACGGAAGTTTTTTCCACACCCTGCAATGGAAACAGATCTTAGAGCAATCGTATGGTTTCAAAATGCATTGTTTTCTTTTATATCGAAATAACGAACCAGTTGCTCTTTGCCCATTCTATGAAGGTACTGTTAGTGGGATTCGAGGTTTGATGTCACTGCCTAACTCAGATTATAATCATATAATAATAACTGATGAAAGCGATCCTTTAATAGCATATCACATATTGGAAAAATGTAAAGAGATTGCCAAAAGAAATAAGTTGTTCTTTATTCTTATCACTACTTTAAGTGAATTAACAAAGGAGCATCTTAGTAAATATAACCCTCTTCCATATCCAATTGGTGGGGATATGACTCTTAATTTAGATGAATTTAGTCCGGACAGGATCTGGAAAGAAAAGTTGTCCAAGACACACAGGAAATATATAAAAAGATTCGATAATGATGGATTTATAATTAAGGAAATAAATTCTATAGAAGATATCAAAAAATTCTATAAGTATTATAAGAAAAATATCGAATTCAAAAAAGCCAACCCTTACTTATTTTCTCATTTTGAAGATTTATTGAATATATACTCAACAGAAGAAATGAAACTTACTCTTTTATTTAAAGATGAAATCGTTGCAGGAGGACAATTAGCTTTTTTATATGATTCCAGAAAGACAATGTATTTAAGATATTTATCGCTTAATAGAGATTTACCAGCCAGATATCACCCAACATTGTATTTATATTGGGATTGTATAAAAAGAGCGTCAGAAATGGGATATAACAAAATATGTTTTGGGAGGACACCTCCTTATCCGAATGATGTTCATTACAAAGTCAAAGATAGATTTGGGTGTCGTTATGAAAATGAATTCTCTCTTATGTTTTCCAGATCATATTTATTTGGGATACCATATAATATTTATTATAATATATACAATTACATGCAAAAGTATATTTATAATAACTATACTGATGAAGAGAAGGACATCAATAATAAAAACATCAAAATACCTTAACTTTTTATTTCATAATATGACTTAAAGCGGTCAGAGAAGTTGCAGCATGTTCTTCAGTTCGTCCACCCTTAACTGTCCCGGAGCCACTGGAATATCAACATATCCGTATGTCATCACAGAACCGTATAGAGGCGCCATGATACGGGAATGCTTTCCGATTTCACCCATTGCGATTGTGCATACCTGCCCGGATGAATGCAACGTAACATCAAGCAAACGCAATACATCATCGAGTGAGTGAGGCATCACTGCAATCTTGGCAATGTCTGCGCCCGCTTCGAATGATTCCCGGATAAAACCTGCCATGACCTCATTGTCCGGTGTATCCTGGAAATCATGAGTGGAAATTATAACTTTTTTTCCGGCTCGTTTTGCTTCATTGATTACTAAATCCTTTTTTTCTGCACATAGTTCGATATCAACGATATCTGCATATTGAATTAAAGATATTAATTCATGGATGCGCTCTTCTTCACTTCCTTGCCATGCTCCGCCTTCTTTTTTCATTCGATTGGTGATAATAACCGGAAGTCCGAGCTTCTTAAGTTCTATAAGTATTTTGAACGGATCTTCGTTGATCAGGTCTATGCGTAATTCCAGTATGTCAGCGCCAAGATATTTTGCTTTGATCGATGTATTTACCGGATCTTTAGCGATTGGGGCTACGACTGATCTATTAGAGGGGAAAGCCATAGTAGATATAATATCTTTGATATGTGATAAGGATTATGAAACCTTGAAAGGATTATCGGGGAAAATGAAAATATTTATATAGTTTGAAGGAATAAAACAAATCCGATGAAGAGGGTATCTGGAAAAATCATAAGAGCCGCTACAAGTCTTCTTCTTCCTGTAAAAAAGACCCGTGCCGGAGAATGTAAACGGTGTGGAGAATGCTGTAAGTTTGTGTTTAAATGTCCGTTCCTGAAATTTGAAAATCATGGATCTAATAAATCCATGTGTACTATCCACAGTTTAAGACCCCCGCAATGCAGGAAATATCCAAGGGCTAAATGGGAAAAAGCTCATGAACCATGTGGATATCATTTTATTGAATAAAAAGGTATTTAGGGCAAAAAATTAATTAAAAAGAGGAGGTAAAATTATGGGGCTAATAGATAGAACAAGTACAATGATAAAAGCAAAGATCAACAAGATATTAGGAAAATTCGAAGATCCGAGAGAAACTCTTGATTATTCTTATGAAAAGCAGGTTGAACTCTTACAGAACGTTAAGCGCGGTGTGGCTGAGGTAACAACCTCAAAGAAGAGGCTTGAACTCCAGAAGGTAAAACTGGAAGAGAATGTCAAAAAACTGGATGACCAGGCGCGTGAAGCTGTAATAGCAGGGCGCGAAGACCTTGCCAGGATAGCGCTTGAAAGAAAGAGTACATCACAGGCAGAAATTGCAAGTCTGAATTCCCAGATAGCGGATATCAAGAACCAGCAGGATAAACTAATTGCAACAGAAAAGCGGCTATCTGCAAAGATAGAATCATTCCGCTCCACAAAGGAAACAATAAAAGCCCAGTATAGCGCGGCTGAAGCACAGGTCAAGATAACCGAATCCGTGAGCGGTATCAGTGAAGAAATGAGCGACGTAGGGATGGCAGTCCAGCGCGCGAAAGACAAGACTGAGAATATGAAAGCGCGCGCCTCTGCTCTTGATGAACTTGTGGAAGCAGGAACACTTGAAGATGTGACCGGCGGCACACAGGATGATATTGACCGCGAGCTTTCAAAGATAAAATCAAAAGGTGAGGTTGACACGCAGCTTGAAGCGCTTAAGAAGGAGATGGGAAAATGATCGTAAGATTAATGGGAGAGGGCCAGTACGAACTTGATAAAAAGTATCTGGATGAGGTCAATAAGATCGATAATAACATTGTGAATATCGTCAAAAAAGGAGACGAGAAAGTATTCAAGACCGAATTCAAGAAACTTTCAGATTATGTCCGCACATATGGGAAAAAGATACCGGATGATGTAATCAAACCAAGCGATTGCATTGTACCGCCGTCTGACCTGACGCTTGATGAAGCAAAGAGGATCTTTGCAGGGGATGGACTTTTTCCGGATTGATAAATGGAATTATTAATCAAACTGCTTACCGTATTGGGATTGGGAGCAGTTGAGCTCTGGGTAGCTGTACCTGCGGGTTTTGCACTGGATCTGCCTCCGTCCGTGACAGCTATTACGGCAGCCTCCGGCGCTGTGCTTGGCCTGCTTGTTATTTTGACCCTTGGAGAACGAATAAGGAACAGGTTGTTAAAACGAGTGAGCAGTGACAATAAGCGAAATAAGTATATTAGCCGGATATGGGATCGTTATGGTGCAGCAGGTTTTGGCTTATTGTCTCCGCTGCTTATCGGGGCTCCCATTGGAACGGCGCTTGGCATTGCACTGGGCGTTCCTGCTAATCGCCTTTTTTTCTGGATGAGCCTTGGGATCATCATTTGCGCCGTCGGGTTAACAATCGTTGTTGAATTTGGTTTGATGGGTATTGGGTTTTTGGCTAATCCTTGAAAAAAATAAATTGGGCCGGGATTATTGTCGCCATGCATTTAGTAATATATATATTACGGCAAATCCAATGAAAATAAAGGATGTAACAAGTTTTGTAGATTCATTGACTTGTGTTTCTATATCATCCAGAGTATGATATACCTCAACGACTCCAACTATTACTGACCCCATTTTTATCGGGGCATAGATTTCCATAAGCGCTTTATACTCACGTTTTTCAAATATATTTTCCTCTTTATCCAGGTTTCGTTTAATCTCGACTTTAATTTCACCCGCTATAGCCTCATTTAACTCCTTGTTATCAGGAAATCTTTGACCGACAAGATTCTCAATATCAGAATAGATTATATTTCCATTTGTGTCAAAAATCTTGATCCTTACTATCTCATTTGTCTTTACATCCTGATAATATTTTTCAAAAGTATCTTTATTTTTGATATAATCACTATTTGAAAAAAAATCACTGGTAAAATAGTTGCCAGCATTCTGTTGAGCATGATTCGCGGTTGTAGTTATTGCTCTTTGTATCACCAAATCTTCAATTTTTGCTGATAATGCATAATTCATCATAAATCCTAATAAGATCAAAATTATTGCACTATATATTGAGAACTTTGTAACTATTGATTTTTTGATATCTAATTTCATAGATCAACCTTTTTTATATAATAATTATAATCATAATATATAATCTTTACCCATTTTATCTAAAGTATAATCCATGGCGAAATATTGGCTAACTGAACGCCAATTTCATATAGCTTCCTGTTTATTACAGCATAGATATTATGGCCAACGTTGCAATCATCGGAAGCGAAAAATCAGGCAGGACAAGCCTTGCAGGAAAGCTAGGGAAAAAAGGCACTGAGTCCGATATCACACTCTATAATTTTGTGAAAGGGGACAGGATATATTCATTCGTGGATGCAAACGGTTATCCGTCATCGTTTAAAACGCTTATCCAGGCGATCAATCTCTCGGATATCGCGCTGGTATGTGTTCCTTCAGGCGGTCTTAATGCACAGGTGGGAGAATGCATCATTGCTCTTGACCTGCTGGGCAATAAACGCGGATTATTCGTAATCACAATGTCGGATAAATCCAATCCTGCCGCTATTTCGGAATTATCTGAAAAAATCAAGATGATCGCAAAAGGTACCAACCTTGAAAAATGGGAGACTATCGCAGTTTCAAATACGACCTTTGAAGGTCTTGAGAATCTCAAGGAGAAAATATTTGCACTTGGTGAAGAGGTGCGAAATGCATACGCTGCAAAAAAAGACCTGCCGCCGAGAATCATAGTTGACCACTTCTTTAATGTCACAGGTATGGGATGCGTTGTACTGGGAATTGTGGCTCAGGGCACTGTCAGGGAACATGACAAGCTTATGCTCTATCCTACAGAAAGACCAACGGAAATACGTTCCATCCAGAGCAACGATGTTGATATGAAATCAGCACCTGCCGGAACAAGAGTGGGGCTTGCGCTAAAAGGAGTGCAGTCAAAAGAATTCGACCGGGGATATATAATATCCCAGAAAGAGGAAGTCTCCTCAAAATTCAATTTGAAATGCCACCTTACAAAATTCACCACAGGATTGGGTGTAGGTGATGCAGTCCACCTTTTTGCCGGGCTCCAGGATATCCCTGCAACAATCACGGCAATGACGATCGGTGGAAAAGATGCAACGCAGGCGCCTGCGGGTTCTGATTGCAATGTTATGTTAACAACACAAAAAAACATCGCATACAGCAAGAATGACCGCCTTCTTATCGTCCAGCTTAATAATCCTAAACAGAGGATTGTAGCAGGCTGCGACGTCTTGTAGATTATGAAAAATTAGATAAATCTTTTTATATAAAGCTAACACTAAAAGGATAAAGTACGAAAATGACCGAATCACAGTATTTCACTCTTTGCAATGATGTAGCAGCCGAAATAAGAAAAGCTGTTTCGGGACTGATAGGAAAACCTGAAGCAGGCGTATCATTGAGAATCGGGGCAGACGGTACGCCTACCGAGAGGATAGATGAAGTTGCGGAAAATGCAGCCCTCTCGGTTCTTGAAGCCGATGGCAGGTCGATATTATTCGTGAGTGAAGAACTGGGTGAGAAAAATATCGGGGGAAAACCTGAGTTTACGTTCGTACTTGACCCCGTGGATGGTACATTCAATGCAGTGAACAATATTCCTTTTTTCTGTGTGCCGATGGCTATTGGAAAATCTGATTTATCCGATATAAGATATAGTTTTGTCAAGAATCTTGTTAATGGGGATGTTTATTCAGCAGAGAAGGGAAAAGGAGCTTTTTTAAATGAGAAACAAATACATGTATCAGATATATCGGAGCTATCCAAACTCAGTGTATTATCATACAGCCACCGTCCCCATGCAGTTTTGATAAATAACCATTCAGTCAGGAGGGTAAGAGTATTCGGATGCGCAGGGCTTGAACTTTGTTATATCGCTTCAGGGATATTTGATGCTTTTTTCGATATGCGCGGAATGCTTCGTATAACAGATATAGCTGCCTCGAAGCTCATCGTCGAAGAAGCCGGGGGAAAAATTACGGATGAAAAAGGAAATCCGCTTAATACTCCGCTTGATGTCAGGAAACGGGTAAATATTATTGCAAGTAATAGAATAACACATAACAAATTGCTTGAACTTGTATAGCGGAGGCAAAAAGGATGAGAAAGATCGGTATAATTTCAAGATGCGACAGGGATGAAATATTTTCTCTGGTTGAAAAGATAATTGATCACCTGAAATCCAGAGTCGATGTATTGATAGACCCGAAAACTGCTCAGAAGCTCAATCTGGAAGGCACCCAAATGGCTGACATGAAAAAAAATGGCGCCGAATTTATCATATCCATAGGTGGCGATGGTACGGTTTTACGCGGGATCCAGAAAATGGATGATCCGCTTCCTGTCCTTGGGATAAATATGGGAACTTTTGGTTTTCTTGTGGATGTGGCTCCTGAAGATTCTCTCTGTGTCATTGATAAAGTATTGTGTGGTTTTGAGGTCGAAGAACGCTCTCGCCTCTCAATTGTAGTGAATGATGAGATACTTCCATGTGCAACAAACGAAGTTGTCATCCTGACAGCCAATCCCGCCAAGATGCTCTCATATCGGATATTCGTGGACAAGATCCATCTTGAGGAACTGCGGTCTGATGGCGCTGTTTTTGCAACGCCAACAGGCTCGACAGCATATGCGATGAGCGCGGGAGGGCCTATTGTTGACCCGCGGGTGGATGGTACGGTTATTGTGCCTCTTGCTCCCTTTAAATTATCATCCCGTCCCTGGGTGGTTCCGGCCCGGAGTGAAATAAAGGTGGAACTGACAGTGCCCAAAAAGGAAGCAGTGCTTGTGATCGACGGGCAATACTCAAGGAAGATAAAAGAGGATGACATAATCGTTATTACCAGGGCGGATATACCCGCGAGATTCGTAAGGACAAGAAAGGATGGGTTTTATGAAAAGGTCAGGAGTAAACTGGCGTAAATATTGAAAAATTAGAACACAAATTATATATATAGGGCTTCAATTATTAAATATTAAAATTCGCGTGCAAAGAGAGTGCACTTTCAATATTATATAATACTTTGGATAGGTGTAAAAAATGGTGAAAAACCCGGATAATAGATGTGATCTTAGTATAGCGGTTGGAGTTGTGATGGTCGTTTTATTGCTGGCAGGCGGAGCTTATGCAGGATCCACCCCTGGCTCCCAAACTGATAATGGATTAACGCCCCAGAGTGGCCAAATCCTGAAATATATTAAGGTCTTCCCATCAATAACAACTACGCTGACAGCTGGACAAACACAGAGTATCACCGGAAGAGCACTGGATCAATATAATAATCCGATGGCAGGTGTTGATATATCATGGACGGTCAGTAATACTGCTGTTGGAAAGGTCATTCCTGTGATAACAAAAACAGATGTGACTGGAGGTGCAACCACTACATTTACTGCACTCGCTAAAGGAATTATCAAGGTAAATGCCAGGAATGCCAGTGTTGTAAGCAATCCCATTACCCTGGTTGTCAATGCTATTGTTCCGGGTATTAAAGTCACCTCTCCCAATGGAGGAGAGAAATGGATAAGAGGAACGACTCAAACTATCAAATGGAATTCAACCGGAAGTCCGGGGGCGTATGTCAAGATAGAACTTCTGAAACCGGGTAAGTCAAACCAACTGATCATATCAGCAACCCTGAATGACGGTTCACACCCATGGTTTATCCCCGCAGCACAGGAGCCGGGAACAGACTATAAAATAAAGATCACGAGCACCACTAACGCTGCTTACAATGATACAAGCGATAACAGCTTCACTATCCTGCCTCCTTCCTTTAAGGTCGTATCTCCAAACGGTTCAGAGTCATGGATAAGAGGAACGACTCAAACAATAAGATGGAATTCAACCGAAAGTCCAGGGTCATATGTGAAGATAGAACTACTGAAACCCGGTAAGGCGAACCAGTTAATTATATCATCGACGCTAAATGACGGCTCACATCCATGGCTGATCCCGGTTGCACAGACACCGGGAACAGACTATAAAGTGAAAATCACAAGTACCATTAATGCTTCAAACAATGATACCAGTGATAACAGCTTCACTATCCCGGCTCCATCTTTCAAGGTAATTTCTCCCAATGGCGGAGAGAACTGGATCAGGGGAACGACTCAAACAATAAGATGGAATTCAACCGAAAGTCCAGGAACGTATGTCAAGATAGAACTACTGAAACCCGGTAAGCTGAACCAGTTAATTATATCATATACGCTGAATGATGGCTCGCATCCGTGGCTTATTCCGGCGACGCAGACTCCAGGAACCGACTACAAAGTGAAGATCACAAGCACTGCCAATGTTTCTAACAGTGACACCAGCGATAACAACTTCACAATCCCCATCCCGTCCTACACAATCGTTTCTCCGGCTGGAGGAGAGAACTGGAAAATAGGTACGACAAGGATTATAAACTGGACATCAACAGAGAATCCAAAAGGCTATGTAAAGATCGAACTCCTGAAAGCCGGGGTGCTGAACAGGGTGATTACAGCAGGCACTCTGAATGACGGTTCACATCCCTGGCTAATTCCAACGATCCAGAAGCTGGGAAGTGATTATAAAATCAGGATTACAAGCACAAGTTATTCCGTTTATACAAATTCAAGTAAGAGCAACTTCAGTATCAGTATTTAAGTCCTACAAAATGCGAAACAAGAGCATTGCGTCTAATTACGGATTGTCATGCTTTCATAATTTTTCCAAAAACCTTTTTACTTATCACGTTTACTCAATACCTGCATGATACTTGGAATCGATATTGGTGGAGCGAACACCAAAATAGCATCTGATGATGGCAGGATAGTGGAACTGCATTATATCCCCCTCTGGAAGAACACAAGGCTGCCTGAGGCGCTAATTGAGATAGCAGGGCGGCTGAAACCTGAAAAAGTTGGTGTAGTGATAACAGGAGAACTTGCTGATTGTTTCCCTGATAAGGATGCAGGCCTTTCATACATTATAGATGCAGTGAATAATACATTTGAGAATGCTTTTTTCCTTGATAGCAACGGTATCCTGACACAGGAGAAAATACGCAGCATTGCTGCTGCTAACTGGATGGCCTCTGCTCTTCTAACAGGAAAAGAGTTCGGGGATTGCATATTTCTTGATATTGGTTCAACGACTACTGATATAATCCCGATCAAGAAAGGTGAGCCTCTTGCAGGCAAGACCGATTTTGAGCGTTTGAAAAAAGGGGAACTTGTGTATTCAGGGGCGTTGCGGACAAATATTGCCGCAATTTTGAAAAAAGTGACATTCGGGAAAATAGAGTCGCGCGTCTCCTCAGAATTATTTGCTATTACGGCTGATGCATATATTATTCTTGGTCTGATAAAACCTCAGGATTATACATGCGACACGCCGGATGGTGCGGGAAAAACGATCCCGGATGCCAAAAGGAGGCTTGCACGCGTTGTTTGTGCGGATCTATGCGAAATACAAGATGAGGAGATTTTTTCAATTGCCCGTCAGGTAATGGAAGTGCAGGTCAGCGAAATCAAGGATGCTCTTTTCGAAATATCAAAAAAACATGGCATCTGGGGGATTGTCGCATGCGGTATCGGGGAATTCCTGGCTAAAAAGGCAGTAAATGAAACCGGATTAGAGATAATTTTGCTCTCTGAAAAATATGGGACGGAAATATCAAAAGTATTTCCGGCTTATGCAGTAGCAAAGTTATTAAAAGATTCTAATCCATTCGTCATCGGTTAAGAGAAAAACCATGAGATAGAACACAGATTGCACGGATGCGCACGGATCCGTGAAGATCCGCGCAATCTGTGTCATCCGTGTTCGATTTAGAACTAAACCTGTGAAATAGGATAATTAATAACTCTTTAAATAACTATGCAGAGCAAGCATGTCAAATATTAGATTTATCGTTTCAAATATGGAAGTATTTTATTTTTAATACCTAATGCTATTAAAATTGCAACACCTAAATAGATCAATATCGGGATAATAAATCCTGTGAATATGATTATTCCTCTTACGCTCTCAATAAATCCTCTCACTGCATCCCGGAGTGCATTCGAAATGCCCCATCCGTCATCGCCCCCAATTGGCGCTGGTTCCATAACAGTTACCGCAATTGTTGACATCTCCACACTCTGGTTCAGGTAATTTAGCCTGCCAGTCATACTCTCTATCTCGCCCCGCACCCGTTCAAGTTCATGCTCAACTTCAATAATATCTTTAACAGTAGTTGCCATTTTAAGAATTTCCTGAAGCCGTGTTTCCTGTTTTTGGAGATTATCAAGCCTGGCGTCAAGGTCTATGAACTCTTCCGTGACATCCTGCCCTGAAACCTGCCTGTATTTTTCAGTCCCAAGCGCATCTATTTTTTCGATAGCTGAATAAAAACTCTTTTGAGGTACTCTTGCAGTGATATGACCGTTTTTGCGATTGCTTCCGGTATCACTGATGGAAGAACTTGAAACAAACCCTCCGCTTTCAAGCGTTAAATTAGTTATATCATTAATTGCCACCTGCACGCTTGCCACTTCTACTGTTAGGGTTGCAGTTGAAATGACTTTTCTTTCTGGCAATGTTTTTCCATTTACATTACTTACTTCATCTATTGAAGGACTTCCTTTGTTTCCAAGGCCTGCGAATCGAAGGTCTGAAACAAATTTAGATTCTTCTTTCCCGCCCATCTGGTAATTCTGGGTATTGAGGCACCCTGCAAGAATTACAAAAATGAAAATTATAAATATAGCCAGTATCTTATTATTCATAGCAGGACAATAACAGCTATGAAAATATATAAGAGTTGCTTTTCAAATCCCAGAATATATGGTTTGTAAGAGAAACAGTCTGGGAGGGGGCATTTAACCCGATATTCCTCATTTTTGCTTCTGGGGCTGCACTTGGCGCATGGGGTTGCTATCACAATACTCTTTTGGCATGGACGGGAAGCCTTTTTGTCCTTATGCTTTCTATAATTACTCTACCAGGCATGATTGTGCGGATAACACTGATTCAGGCGGGGATGTATCCTAATTTATCTGCAACCCAATTTTCATATCTAGAATTTTCAGGAATTCGCTCTTTGAATCCCCTGGAATGAAGGCCCCTGCCGCAATATCATGACCGCCTCCGGTTCCTCCAACTGATTTTGCAGCTTCGCTTATTGCAGCGCCAAGGTTCAGTCCTTTCCTGATAAGATCCTGGTTTCCCCGTGATGAGACTTTAACCCCGCCGTCAGAATCTGCAAAAGCGATAATGGGAAGATTCCTGTTATTGACAAACGATGCGCTCATTCCCGCAACAATTCCTACGATGGTTTCGCGGATTAAATTTCCGGAATCGAAATACTGGAGATTTTTCATTTCAGTTATTCCCTTCTCCCTCACATAATTCAGTCCCTCTACAAGATTTTTCCTGTGCTCGCTAAGAAGTACGCATGCTTCATCCAGGCTCTTTCCCCTGTCGCCCATGCATACCGCAAGCCCGATATCAGCATGGTCATAACGCGCAGTGGAATTAAGAAGCGTTGAAAATTCCGAGGCATCCCTGACCTCTGTGCCTTCCTGTTCACATAATAATGTATATACTTCGCCCACAAGCCTTTCTACTTTAAAACCAGGAAGTCCTGATGAAAGTCCGAATTGTATAAGAGCGGATACGATTTTCTGTTTTTCACCCGGTTCAAGGTCTATCCACCGCCTCCATTTCTCACCCTGCTGCCTGATGCCGATTCGTTTGAGGAATTCTATACTTGCTTCTTCGCTTCCTGTCAATCCCGGAAAATAAATATCAGTTGAATATTGGAGGAGTTTAAATACAGGACGAGTCTGTCTTCCGAATAACATGAGGTCTTTCTCATGCTTGATGACTTTGTTCTTTACTCCTTCATCAAGAATTGTCCTGTTCAAGCCGATCAATTGCCCATGCTTTGAGTGCTGGAGATCTCCCACAGCTCCCACAATTGCAAGAGCAGCAAGATCACCATTATCACCCATTTCCCTTGCGATAAAATAGGTCATCCCTGAGCCGCTTACTTCTATACCACCATTAAGTCCGAAAATATGGGGATTCAGATGAAATTCATGTTTCCCCTGTGGCTGGTGATGGTCAGCGATCACTGCATTAAGCTTTAAGGATTTTATCGCATCAAGCATACCGCTGCCAAGATCTGTAAATATTATAAGCTGGGGATTCCTGCTGGCTATTTCCAGGAGGTTTTTCTGGTCAAGCTGTCTTAGAAAAATGATCCGGGAGTCGATACCTGCCCTCTCAAGGGCTTTTCCCATGATCGCTGCCGAAGTCAGGCCGTCAGCATCAATATGTGACACAACGAGAGCTGAAGAATGTTTCTTGATATGATCAGCACATTCTTTTGCTTTTTTCACGAGTGTCATCTGTTGTTCTGGTAGCTACAATTATTAATAAAACCTTTGGACAATTAAGAAAACCCTGAGCGGGCCGATAACAATTTTTTTATAGATTGCATTATATCAGGAAGCCATATGAGTCACGATTATAAGGCGCTCGGACTAAAATCCGGGCTTGAGATACACCAGCAGCTCGACACTGAAGAAAAACTATTCTGCGGCTGTCCTACCCTTCTTCGTGATACAAAGGAATCAAATTTTGAATTTTTCAGGTACCTTCGCCCCACCCAGAGCGAGATGGGGATCGTTGATAAAGCTGCGCTTGAGGAAATAAAACTCATTAAAAAATTCATTTATAAAGCATACGACACAACATGCCTCGTTGAGAACGATGAGGAGCCGCCGCGTGAGTTGAATCCTGAAGCCGTAGAATTTTCCCTGATGGTAGCCCGCATGATGAACATGAAGATCGTGGATGAACTCTATACCATGCGAAAAATCGTGATCGACGGCTCCAACACATCAGGTTTCCAGAGGACAGGTCTTGTCGCAACTCATGGATATATCGATTCCAGCGCAGGACGCGTGGGTATTGATGTCCTGTGCCTCGAAGAAGAGGCGGCGCAGAAAGTGGAGGATAAGGGAGATTCCGTTGTTTATTCTCTTGACAGGCTCGGAATCCCGCTTGTGGAGATAGGAACTGCGCCTGATATCGTTTCTCCTGCCCATGCCAGGGAAGTCGCTGAGCAGATTGGTATGATATTGCGCTCAACAGGAAAGGTAAAGCGCGGCCTTGGAACTATCCGGCAGGATGTAAACATATCGATAGCCGAGGGCGCAAGGGTTGAGATAAAAGGTGTACAGGAGCTTGCACTTATTGAAACCATCGTGGAGAGGGAAGTTAAAAGGCAGGCAACACTTATAGAAATAAAGAAGGAACTTAAAAACAAGAAAGCCTCAGTTTCCGATAAGATCATTGATGTCACATCTGTTTTTGCAAACACTACCTCTAAAGTGATTCTAAAAGCCCTGAAAAGCGGCGTGGTTTATGCTGTTAACCTGCCTGGATTTGCGGGATTTGTCGGGAAAGAGATCCAGCCCGGAAGGCGCCTGGGAACGGAGTTTTCCGACCGCGCCAAGAAATCAGGTGTAGGGGGCATATTCCATACTGATGAATTACCGAATTACGGTATCACCAGGGAGGAAGTCGAAGCGCTGAGGCATGCCGTAGGCGCAAAGGAAAAGGATTGTGTTGTCATGGTCGCTGATTCCAGGGAAAAAGCGCAGGGCGCAATGGAAGCAGTCATAACCCGCGCAAAGGAAGCGCTTGAATTCATTCCCGAAGAAACAAGAAGGGCGCTGCCTGATGGGAATTCGGCGTACATGAGACCGCTTCCAGGGGCGGCGCGCATGTATCCTGAGACAGATGTTCCGCCTGTTGTGATCACAGAAGAGCGAATCCAAAATATCAAGCTTCCTGAATTGATAGGCGAGCGAAAAGCACGATACATAAAACAATTCGGTCTTAATGAAGAGATTGCGAACCAGATCGCGCGCTCGGCTAATTTTGTAATTTTTGACAGTATAATGAGCCAGGTTCCGAAGGTAAATCCAAATTCGGTAGTGAGAGTGCTTGAAACCATCCTGTATGAACTTCAAAAAGAAGACATTGATATTAATAAAATTACGGAAGACCACCTGATACAGCTTTTCAGGCTACAGTCAGAGGGAAAGATCCCTAACGAAGCAATAAGCAATGTCCTGAAAACAATAGCAGGAAAGCCTGAAATGAGTGCAGAGAAGGCGGCGCAATCCCTTGGTATCGGGGGTGTTGAAAAAGGGGAACTGGAGACTGCTGTTGATAAGCTTGTTGAGGAAAAGACAGATTTTATTAAAGGAAAGGGTTTGAATGCGGTTGGGCCGTTGATGGGTATTATTATGAAGGAATTCAGGGGGAAGGTCAGCGGGGAAGAGGTCAGCAGGATGTTGAAGGAGAAGATCGGGAAGAAATTTGGGTTGTGAAATTTCATGATATGTGAAATATATGCCCACTTTTGTTAGATGAATATGACTAAAAAAGTATTACTAAAATCATTGCCATATCTTGCTGCAATAATCACAGGGGGAATTTTTTATTTTCTTGCAAACAAGATGGATCCTTATTATGATTTGCTCATAAATATTTCGGCCACATTTTTCGCTATTCCCTTACTCTATTTATTCTATGAAACAGCAAAATCCTTTTCGCATAAACGATTAAATAGAGAAATTTTCGATTATGCCAAAATGCAAATCGACAGAGAATTATTGTCTATTTTGAATCAATTACAAAAAATTGTATATACCCTTGATAAAAAAGATTTTTCAAATAGAGCAATAAATAAATTCCTATCTTTTCAAAAAGATGAAATTGAGAGTCAAATTAAACAAAATAAATATTTAGGTTTTCAAATCTTTAAAAATTGGGAAACGAGTGAAAAAGGTTTACATGAAATTCTAAAAAACCCATTCATTTTAGAAAAATTAGAAGATGAACAAATCATCTCGATAATAAATAAATTAAAACGTCTTAGATATCTTGAGTCTGTGCAAAAAATTGATGTTCTATACATTGATACAGAAGAAAGGGCAGAAGGTTATGAAATTCAAAATGGCATTGAAATAAATCCTGAAAATAATAAATTCCCCAATAGATGGTTACTATTAAAGCATTTAGATAAGGACAAATTTATTGTTTGGGATTTTGGTGATATTCCAAAGTATAATTTGAAAAAATGCCTTAATTATTACGAAATAAACTCGAAACAATTAGAAGCTTATTCTGCTGTTATTTTTGAATTACTGAAAGATATTAATGGTTGGTTGGATGTAACAGGCAAAGAATTTGTTATTGATACAAAAATGTTTAGGATGCAGGGCAAACAAATCATGCAATAGGTCATATACAGTTCCACTCGACTAGTGGACGAGAAGCTTCCTAGCTCGCTAGTTATATGCTACTACCATATAACTATTTATAGGTTAAAAATCCTATTCATACTGTGCCAGAAAGAACCATCAGAGAGACAAGAATACTTGCTGAAGATGAGATCATTGACATCTCAGTAACGCAGGTACCGATCTCACTTGAAATCCCACACGGTGTAAGATATAATTTCAATTACCGTGTGAGAACCAGTGAAGGATGGAAGACTTTGATACGCTTTGATAATGCACATACAATAAAAGGACACAATAAACGAGATCACAGGCATACGTTTGAAAATGAGGCGCAGGAGATAGATTTTAACAGCCCAAAAAAATTAATTGAAGAGATAATGAGTTTTATAGAAGCCAATCGGAGGATAATCGATGAAATTAAAAGACGTTGAAATTATAGTTATGAATGATGAGAAATATGGGGAGCACCTTGACCAGTTATTTGAAAGAGTGAAGCGCGGTGAGATTCGCGAACCAGAGCCGCATAAGATAGTGACTCGTACAGCAGAGGATATTGGAAAGATATTAACCCATGAGCGCCTGCGCCTGCTTCATATCATAAAAGAAAAGAAGCCTGAATCCATCAGCGAACTTGCAAGGATGCTAAAACGCAAAGAATCAAATGTGCACAATGATCTTACTTTCCTGGAGGGAATAGGTCTTCTTGAGCTTAAGGAAGGTAAAAATCATATCAGGAAAGTGCCTGTTGTTGATTACGATGCGCTGCATATTACGGTTCCGTTGACGGCATAGATATGAAAACCTGTTTTAATGGAAATCCTGGATGCAAGCGAGTTCCTTGCCGAGACTTCAAAGATCACGATGAGAGCCTCAGATGAGACTCCTGTGGAAGCATTATAATAACAGGGAAAGTTCCACATTCCCGCAAATGACTTGGCGCGTCCCAGTACGGGGATATCTCTGGCCGGAAGCAGGCTTGGGATCACCAGCATGCACGACCAGGGCAATTGACAGCGCTGTTTATAAAAGAGAGCGGCTGGATGAGGCTTTGTTTTCAATGGGAAGGGTTTAATAACCATAATTACCCTTCAATAATTATGAAAAATCTGGAAAAATTCAATGTTACGGCTATAATCTGGCAGGAAGATGATGTTTATGTATCAAAGTGCCCTGAACTTGAAGTTGCAAGTGCAGGTAACACACCAGAGGAAGCTCTTCTTAACCTGAAGGAGGCAGTTGAATTATATCTTGAGAACTCAAAGGCTCTGGGAATTTTAAATGATTTTGCTGCATCCTTACATTCCCCAAATAAATTCACTTCTATTATTGGTGTGGCAGTTTGAGCAAACTTCCTTCTATTTCATCTGAATTGATGGAATGAGGAATTTGTTTGTGTTTTTCATGTCCGAAGTTACATGATAGTTTAGCAAAAAGCAGCACTGTAATATCTTACAGATCTCTATAGTAAGCTATAAATCTTTCCAAAACAAACATTACACTATGGTCACAACGATCCAGATAAATGAAGATATAAAATCAACATTGACCCGGATGAAACTTTTTGAACGTGAGACCTATAATGATGTTTTAGAACGGCTCATTGAAGATGTTCAGGAACTTAATGAAGAAACAAAAAAAGAGATAGAATCCGCAATTAAAGAGCTCAAGAGCGGTAAATATATTACGCACGAAAAGCTGGCTAAAGAAATGGGATTCTGATGAAATCCGCGTTGTTTTTGATATCCAGAATGACGTCCTCCGTATACTTGTTCTTAAAGTAGGCCATCGAAAGAATATCTATAACAGATGATGGATCGACTCAGAATTTTTTTTTCAGGACTGCATATAAAATAAACCGACCGTAAGGCTTATCAGCCCTGAAGCTATGCATAATTATGGGACATTTAATTCGGGTTAGTAATATTAGATAGAGTATGAAGGCTTTAGGCTTTCTTAGATGACGCTCTAAATCTCAGTTCGATCAGCACTAACACGTAATTTAGTTGTCTCTTATAATAAATGGGGGTAAATAAATGAAAAGAAAAATAAGTTTTATGCTATTGCTACTGGCAGTTGTAACTCTTGTGAGCGTACCGAATGCTTTAGCTAATAGCATTATTAAGGACAATTTCAACATGGAATATGACACAGCGGGATCAAGGCTTGATACATGCAGTACATGCCATACAGGTCCTCCGTCTTTAAACGCGTATGGTATAGACGTGTCGGACAGTGGAATGAACTTTACAGCGATAGAGTCCCTGGATTCAGATGGTGACGGATTTATCAACATCGACGAAATCAATAATCTGAATTTCCCTGGAAATGCAGGCGATCACCCACCTGTAGTTGTTGTAGGGAGCAGTATCTCAGGGATGAAGTTCAACGACCTCAACAATAATTCAGCGAAGGACGCAAACGAACCCGGACTTGCGAACTGGACAATCGCTCTAACAGGCCAAAATAACAGCACTCTAAATACTGCTACGGACAACGATGGTAACTACACCTTCAGCAATCTGACACCTGGCAATTATACTGTTGCAGAAGTTCTTAAGACTGGTTGGATACAGACATTCCCAATGAATGGAACTTATAACGTAACCATCACAGGCAATGAAAGTATAACTGGTATTGATTTTGGCAATAACCTCACGATTGCATTACCATCAGTTGGTAATCTTACTTCTGTAAAAGTGGCAACACCGCCGGTCATAGACGGCTTACCTGAAGCAATATGGGACCAGGCAACTGCCATGACTATCGATATAGCCGGCGGGGCGAACACAGGAGCACATACAGTCACTTTAAAGAGCATTTATACGGGTGATTCGGTATATTTCCTTGCAAAGTGGAACGACCCTACAGAAAGCCTAAGACGTATGCCCTGGCAGAAACAGGCTAATGGTTCATGGGTACAGCTTAAAACGCCCAATGCTAAAGAAGGAGGAGAAGAAACATATTATGAAGATAAGTTTTCACAGTTGTGGGACATAAACATCACTGACTTTGAAACAGGTGGCTGTTTTGCGACCTGCCATGCAGGTGAAAATTCTGATGTGAAAGCTTATGGTAATATGTACACTACAAATCCCGGCGAAATAGGCGATTTATGGCACATGAAAATAGTACGGACCAATACAACTGGCTTTGTGGATGACCAGTATCTGGACTCTGTACGTTATAGCAATACTACAGCAGATGCAGGCAGACACAGCGACCCCGGGCTTGTGCCTTACTATGATAACATAAATGCGAATAAAACCGCACCGAATTTCACCGCAGCAGACCAGCCAGCGCCGCCCTATTGGATATTTGACGACCAGAAACAGCCATTCAATGATACATACAATGCCAGCGATGAAATTGCAGGCATTATAGTAAGACCACCTACGGGAGATAGGGCAGATATTGAAGGCAAAGCGGTTTACGAGGATGGTAACTGGATTTTGGAATATGGCAGAAAACTGACAACAGGAAGCCAGTTTGATGTTCAATTCTCAGATCTAACAAAGGAATATCTCTTTGGGACGGCGGTTTTCGATAATGCACAGACAAGGCACAGCTATGACAATAAAGCGAATAAACTTGTTTTTGCACTACCGACAACAGTAATCGGAAATGGTAGTATCTCAGGGATGAAGTTCAACGATCTCAACAATAATTCAGCGAAGGACGCAGACGAACCCGGACTTGCGAACTGGACAATCACTCTAACAGGCCAAAATAATAGCACTGGAACTACTCCTACGGACAATAATGGTAACTATACCTTCAGCGATCTGACACCTGGCAATTATACTGTGGCAGAGGTTCTTAAGACTGGTTGGATACAGACATTCCCAGCGAATCGAACTTATAATGTAACCATCACAGGCAATGAAAGTATAACAGGTATAAACTTCGGCAATAACTTGTCTGTGCCACCACCAACGAATGTTACAACGAATGTTACCGTTGCTATGCGTACAATCGATAAAGAATCTCTACGCTTTGGAGAATCAGCCAATGTTACTGTTAATATCAGCAGTTCTACAAACCAGGCATTATCCCTTCAGGAAATTATCCCGGCTGGATGGAATTTGACAAAAATTTCTGACGATGCAGACGCTTTCAAGAATAGCACCAATGAATGGATATGGTTCAATATGACTCCAGGAATTAACAAGATAGTTGTCTATAGGCTGACTGCCCCCAGCAATGCTACCAGTGGGACATATCACATTAACGGAACAGTAATTACATCAAATGATGTGGTAGTTGTACAGGGGGATAATACAATCACTCTTGATATTACAGCGTATTATGGCAGACTTGGCAGTGATCCCAATGTAATAGAGACTGCGGATGTGTTGACGGCCATAGATGACTGGGTAAACAGCCGGGCACCCGCTGGATTTGAGCGCTCTATAACAACGCGAGGACTGCTTTCCTTGATTGATGAATGGCTTCAGAGTAGGAGATAAGTATTAAGCATAAAAGACCAGGAAAAATTTGGAACTAATCCCGCCGTTAAGTGGTGGGATACTTTTTTTTTGCAGATGTCATTGGAAAAGTCTTTATTACTTTAAGACTAAAGTATATACTGACCTTTGCAGCCAAAAAAAATACCACCACCAATAATCCAATCTATTTTTCTGCAAAGGTTACAATTCCTTTAATAATTATATTACTTTTCCCTAACTTTACCCAAACGCATTATGACCTTCTCAATTCGGAAGGCAGCTTCATGTTTCCAATTCCGGTTCAACTCCAATTTCTTATATTGCCTGGAAGAAATACAACTCGCCCTTGTTTATGGCAATTGAGTCTTTCCACACAACATTTTCCCACATATCGCCTTTTGGCCTCCAAGGTCTTTTGCAATATTGAATGAAGCAATTTCTGTAAAATCCCTATATTACTTCTTATTTGTTAAACTGTCATTCCAAGGGATTTATTTGTTTTCTTTATAGATTTTTCGCCATCTGTTTCAATTTTCATCATTGCACGAATAGCATCTATATTTTCAGGTACAGTAACACATTCTTGGTGAATTGCCTGGAAGAAATATGCTTCATCGTCGTAGATACTTATTGAATCTCTCCAAATATTATTCTCCCACATGTCATTTCGTGGTCTTCCCAAGTCTCTTCCTAACTCAAAAATCTGGGCTGTAGATTTAATTCCTGACTTCCCATTTATCAATCTCATTCTGGATGAATTATTCAAAACATTAATTATATCATTTACTGAACATTTATTATTCAATTTCAGGTTTACTGCATGGACATGCATTAACGTTGTCGGCACTTTTAAAGCTACAGTTGCAATGTTTATATGCGGTAATATTGTTTGTACATCAGGCCCATGATGTGAAGGCATTTCTATATCTGGCACGATGGCATTTATTGGCCCTGTTTTTATATCATTCGGATCAGCGGCTCTGCGAATCAATGTAACTCTTGCTTTCTCAACTTCAAAGGCTTCGTCCAATAAATAAAGAACCCTTGTCAAACCAGTAGTATTACAAGAGACTACCCTTGTAAACTCTCTTCCAAGTGCTTCATCGTAATTAGCGAACGCATTAAAAGAAAAACCTGCGATTTCATGCTCTTCTCCACCCTGCCATATAGCTTTTATTCCAGCTTTTTCATACAGAGGTTTATTTTTTTCTCCAATGCCATCAGGAGTACAATCCACAACAATATCCGCTTCATTGAGCATATCTTCCAACCCACCACTAACTTCGAGAGATGTTTCATTTGATTTCTTTTTCTGTTCGGTCTCGGATAGATATACTTTATAACCCTTATTGGAAGCAATTTGAGCTTGAAAATCCAAACGTGTTTTCCCTATTCCAATTAATTCCATATCATCCTGTAAATTTACAGCGTCTGCTACACGTTTACCAACAGTTCCATAACCATTAATCGCGACTTTTGCTTTCTTCATTTATGACTTTTCTCCTTGACCTCAGTAGGATTTAATAATATTAAATACTTTCAGTAAATCGTTAAGAATTTTGATTTAATTAATATTTTAATTATATAATCCAATTTAACCTAAGATATCTTATCTCTAAACTCCTTATATTCTAAAGTACATGGTTTTCCATCATCATGTGAAAAATTATTCCAGGCATAATCAAAATGGTCTTTCCATATTTGATACATTTTGTTTTCAATTCCTTCGTGTGTCATCTTTTTTATCATAAGCATTGGCAATTTGCCACCAATCGAAACAACTTTACCTTCAATCTTATACATCGGATAGGTCTCAACAAATACAAAATCATCAGTTATGATTAGCAACACAGATGGAATTAAATCATATAATTTGAATTTAATTTTCTCTGGTTTTTCAATATTAAGATTACGAAGCCGGTCTAATGAAAGTTCAATATGTGTTCTTAATCCATGACCCTTTTCGAGTCCATCCCTAATCTCATATGCATTGGATTTCGGACATAATATTAGAACCTCTAAAGTACATTTGTTTTCTGATCTGTTAAGATTTTTGACAATCATTCTTGCAATAACATTTTCAGGATAGTCAATATCAAAAATATCTTGTGCTGCAACGCAATAAATTTGAATTTTCCCAGAATTCTTATCAAATTGATTAGAAATTGCCCTATAAATTTGGTCTTTATAGCGTTCTCTCCCAGCTTCGATTTCAGAAACCTTTCTTAAGAAAATGTCCTCTATTCCTAATTCATTTGTAGCTTTAAGAACATTTATACTATATTTAGATGGTTTTACTGATTTATCTGACCAAGTCTCTTTAAAATGACGCACTAAATCTATTCCAATTACAGAATCTGATGAAACTATGTCAAATGGCGTATCTGTAAGGGGTTCAGGTTTTTCATCTTTATCTATATTTATTTTTTTAAAAAGTACTGCATTATCAATAATGATAGTTGCTATGCATCTTTCTTTTTGATAAAATCTACATATGTCTTCAAATATTATATCGTTTTTTTTACACGCTGTTCTGGCATGTTCAATAGATTCATTTAATCTTATTATAAAATTCTTAGAATCGGCATGTGCTTTGCTAATAATTGTATCAGGCGCATTGGGATTTAGAAATAGAACTTTGAAATCCAATTTCTCTGCCTTTTGTCTGTTAAGAAATTTAGTTAATTCATTTCTAACACTGCTATCGAATAATTTCCAATTTTTCCGTCCAAAAATCCATAGTCTTCGTGTTGTATTTTCTAGAAGTATTTTATATAACTCAGGAGATTCAAATCCTTTTGAAAAATGAATTGAAGGAGTCTTGGAGCATATTTGACAATCTTTTATTTCTTGGATAGCTTCTATAACACTTCGGATATTTTCAGGATAAATAAAGAAATGAAATTTACCATTCTTCGCTTCTGACCCATCTGGAGTCCATTTACCGTGTTTGTTTTGTTGCACAGAAAAAACTTTTCTGTCAACTGAAACTTTTATGGTTGGTTCAAGTTCCAATGTTATTAATTGAAATTGATTTTGAACCTCAAAATCAGTACGGGCTGGTCTTAGAGAGGTGCTACCTGCTGATAGAATAAAAATCTGATTTCCATTCACCAGATTTCGTCTTAATTCAGCGCTTGCAATGTGTTGGTGTCCATGCAAAAGTAATTGAATTTTTGCATCTATTAATTTGTGCTGGATTATATCAGCATCGCGGATGTTCGTCTGATCATTATCACTATTTCTCGTAAAGTTATGGTGGACAATAGCTATTCTAAAAGTTGTATTCTTTTTTTCAATTTCTTGAATTGCGCCATCTATTTGTTTGAAAGATATCTCCCCTCGCATATCATCTTTGGTAATATTGATTGCAGAATTGAGCCCTATTATCAAAATCTGATCATTACACGCTTTGCTAACATAATAGGAATGATTAAATTTTGTACAAAATTCTTGTGATCCATGGAGAGATTGAATAAAAAAATTATATTGGAAAAATTTTGCGTCAAAATTTTTTTCTGCAT
The DNA here is from genome assembly GCA_012026795.1 of Candidatus Methanoperedens sp. Classification (NCBI taxonomy): domain Archaea; kingdom Methanobacteriati; phylum Methanobacteriota; class Methanomicrobia; order Methanosarcinales; family Candidatus Methanoperedentaceae; genus Candidatus Methanoperedens; species Candidatus Methanoperedens sp. Next base: position 65,579 of record VEPM01000010.1, on the reverse strand, counting down.
CATTAAGTCCTGTTTTGTTACACTCTAAATCATGATTTCCTGGAACTATATACAGGGTAGGTTGTTTACCACACTTTTTAAATTCTGCGTCCAGCTTTTTAAAAAATTCTAATGCATCTTGATATTCTTTTTTACTGGCAGAGTGTGCAATATCGCCAGTGACTACTATCATATCCGGCGGTATTTTTACTTCATCTGCAATAGATTTAGCGAAAGTTCCAATGTTTGAATCTGGAGTAGGATTATTATATCTATTTTTTTTGCCAAATTGTAAATCTGAAAGATGAAGAATTCTAATTGTGCTCATGTATTATCTAATTTATTTCTTATCTGTTTTATAACACGATCTCTTTTTTCAATAGACATCTTTGCAGCATAATTAATTTGTCGTTTCATATAATCAAAGTCCTCAGGCGTATTTTCACCAATTACTTTTTTTATGGGAGTATACGCAGATTCTCTAAATCGTGGTGTCAAATCATGAACATCATCATTAATAATAATTTCCACTCCTTTGCCTTCCTCAACTCTTCCAACGATATCAATTTCTACATCCTGCTTTCGTATGCATTCAATAATTTCATTGGCATACTCTGGTCTTGCTATAATTAAAAGTGCATCCAAAGAAACACCAAGATAATCAATTTCAAGTTTTTCAAGCATCTCCAGTACCCGACCATTGACAAGTCGACGCAATTTATCATCATCAAAAATAAGTTTTACTCCTGCAGCTTTTGATATTTCGCTTGCATCTCCGCGTATTCCACCATTGGTAACATCCGTCATTGCATGGATTTTTGATATCAAATTAGAATTGATTAAGGCTCTGCATGCATCGAAGAATTTAACATTAAGCGTTTCTTTTACCACTTCATGCATTCCATTATAAAGAGCCGTTGTCGAAATTGTAGCACCTCCTGATCCTTCCGTCATTAGTATAACATCTCCTTCTTGTGCAGATTTGCGAGGAGTCAAATTTGTCGCGATCCCCAATGCACCAACACATCCGCTCATTCTTGTTCCAATTACAACATCTCCTCCAATACGAAGAGTACTACCAGTAATCAATGGCACACCTGTCAACTTTGATATTGCTGTAATTCCAGCAATGTGATCGAAAATCTTGGCAACATCTCCATCATCGGCGACATGGATATCTGAAAATAAAGCAATTGGATGCGAACCCATAACATAAATATCTCTAAGCGCTGCTCTTGCGTCATGAAAACCAGCCAAAAACGGAAAATCACTAAGTCTTGAGTGCATTCCATCAACTGTCATAAGTATATATTTTCCATCATCCAATTTCATGACTCCTGCATCATCTAAATGAGATGAATCGATAACTGCATCAGTTTTTCCAATTATTTCAGCAATCTTCTCATGAACGTGAAAATCGCCTTTTCCACGAGATCCAACTCCAAATTCACCCATGCAGACACCGGACAGGGTTGAAGTCAATACATCCCCCTCCACATTGAGGGTGGTTTTTGCTTCCATCAAAATGGCCTCAGCAATTTGTTTAGCTTCTACTCCTGATATGTTTTTAATTTCGACGATCCTATCAATAAGTTTATTTTTGATATTAATTTCATTCTCACCTTTATCTAAAAACCTTTTTGCATACCCTTCTAAATCCATAGAAACATCCGTTTGCTCCAATAATTTTAAATATTACTTGCTGTATTTTTTTAACATTCTATTGTAGCTTCCTGTTTTGTAATATTAACATCCACAATCCTGCCACGAACGGTCTTACTCTCACCAAGCAGGCTCTGGAGTATGATATTTTCCCTTTCCTGTGTGATTCGCACCACATCTTCCATGATCGTTTTTCCTTTAAGAATTACTTTTAGTTCACACATGAGTGTTAAATCGGTCTATTTGATATTAATATTTATCATACCCTGCAACTATACAGAGTGTGGAGGCTTTAGGCTTTTGGCTGAACTGAAAGGACTCATAATACCCGATCATACTGTCATGGAAGAACACTCTATCGTTGTCCAGGGAGATATTATTGTGGGAAATTATGCTGAACTGGGCTACGGCCTGATCGCTAACCTGATCGTCGCTGGTGAGCATGTCAAGATCAATGGGAATGTCATTTCCAGGGATGATGTCCGCATCGATATGTGGTCAGAGATACAGGGTGAAGTCAGGACAAAATCTGATGCATACCTCGGGGAATTTGTCAAAATATCAGGAAAACTCTTTGCTGCAGGAAATCTTGATGTTGGGAATGATGTAAAGATCGATGGAGGGTATGATGTAAAAGGATGGCTGGTAGTACGCCAGCCTCTCCCTGTTGTAATGTTCATTTTCTTTTATTTGATGGCGCTTTTGCAGCTTGGCAGTGAAGAAGAAGTGGAAAAAGCGCTCGAAGAGCTTTTCTCGGATAATACACCGGAGAATAAAATATTATCAATCCCGAACAGGGCAAAAATTGATCTTAATACAATAAGAGCCAATACGCGCGCAACAGTTGGAAGCTATTGCCGCCTGCTCGGGAATTTCAGATCAAGATCAATGTCTATGGGAAACCATGATACATTGTTTGGAAGCATCCGAACTTCGGGCGATATCACCGTGGGTAAAAGTTGCACAATCCATGGGAATCTTATTTCAACAAAAGGAAAAGTCAGAGTAGGACGAAACAGCAGGATTCTTGGTAAAATAACAGCGGATACTATCCAACTTCATGAAACCTCAATAACTGAGGGGGCGCTGGAAGCATTAAACGGTGTTACAATAGAAAAGGATGATCTGGAAGGATTTAGTGAGATAGAGACAAAACTATTCTATGGATTTTTGATGCTTGATGTTTGATTGTAGTGCGACTCTTAATGCGTAATTCACATATAAAATAAAGACGCATGAATTTAAGTATTATCACGACAAAAATATAATCAGGAAAGACTATGAACGATAGAATAATGCTGAGGGTTGCCGAAGCCCATCACAGGGACGTAGGCAGGGATATTGCGCGGATAGATCGGGATACCATGGAACAAATAGGTATCTTAAGCGGCGATGTCGTAATGGTAGTGGGTAAGGAAAAGGCGTGTGTTATCGCAGCACCCGGATATCCTGAAGACCAGGGGATGGATATAATAAGGATAGATGGGAGCATAAGAGCAAATGCCCGTGTGGGGATAGATGATAAAATATATCTCCAGAAATCAACCCCGCAGGTCGCAAAAAGAGTGGTACTTGCCCCGACCGAGCAAATACGCCTTGTCGGAGGCCCGCAGTACCTGATAAGGCTTCTTGAAGGACGGCCTGTCACAAAAGGACAGCGCCTGCGCGTAGAGACTGTAAGCAACCCTTTATCATTCATTGTCATATCAACACAGCCCCAGAGCCCTGTTATCGTATCAAGGACAACAAGCCTTGTTGTAAAAGAAGAGGTCATAGAAGATATCGAAGTGCGACAAACTCATCTTACCTATGAAGATATCGGGGGCCTGCGGCGCGAGATCGGCCTTATCAGGGAAATGATAGAACTTCCGCTCCGGCATCCTGAACTCTTCGAAAAACTCGGTATAGAGCCGCCTAAAGGTGTTATGCTTCACGGTCCGCCAGGAACAGGGAAGACAATGATCGCAAAAGCTGTGGCGAATGAGACTGATGCGAATTTTGTTTCGATAAGCGGACCTGAGATAATGAGTAAATTCTACGGGGAATCCGAGAAGCATATCCGCGAGATCTTCGAAGAAGCAGAAAAGAGCGCTCCTACAGTCATTTTTATAGATGAAATTGATAGTATTGCCCCTAAGAGAGAAGAAGTCACAGGTGAAGTGGAGAGGCGTGTTGTTGCGCAGCTTCTGTCTTTGATGGATGGCCTGAAAAAACGAGGCCAGGTTATTGTAATTGCAGCAACGAACAGGCCAAATGCCGTGGATGCTGCCCTCCGGCGCGGGGGGCGTTTTGACCGCGAGATCGAAATCGGCATCCCGGACAGGCTTGGACGCTTTGATGTACTCCAGATACATACAAGAGGTATGCCTCTTGCTGAGGATATGTCAGAAGAAAAAGGATTGCGCGAGATCGCAGATATGACGCATGGTTTTGTGGGCGCTGACCTCTCTTCTCTTTGCAAGGAAGCTGCAATGCACGCTATCCGAAAGATACTTCCCCTGATCAACATTGAGGAAGAGATCCCGGCTGAAATAATGGAAAAAATCTGTGTGACAAAAGAGGATTTCCAGAATGCGCTCCAGAACATCGAGCCATCGGCACTTCGTGAAGTGTTCATTGAAGTTCCCGCTGTGCGGTGGACGGAGATCGGGGGACTGGAATCGGTAAAACAGGAACTCATCGAGGCAGTTGAATGGCCCCTGAAATATCCCGAAGCTTTTGAAGCAATCCATACAAGGCCCCCAAGGGGCGTTCTCTTATTTGGCCCTCCGGGGACAGGTAAGACAATGCTTGCAAAAGCAATAGCTACAGAAAGTGAAGCAAATTTCATAAGTATCAAAGGGCCTGAACTGCTGAGTAAATATGTCGGGGAATCGGAAAAAGCTATAAGGGAAACATTCAGGAAGGCAAGGCAGGCTGCGCCAACAATCATATTTTTTGATGAGATAGATTCGATGGTACCAACACGCGGAGTTGCATTTGATAGTGGTGTGACCGAAAGAATGGTGAGCCAGATATTGACCGAGATCGACGGGCTTGAAGAACTTAAGAACGTGGTCGTGGTTGCTGCAACCAACCGTCCGGATATGGTTGACCCGGCGCTACTCAGGCCAGGGAGGCTTGAGAGGTTCATATATGTACGGCCTCCTGATATGAAAGAACGTAATATTATATTTAATATCCATCTTAAGGGCAAACCGATTTCTCCTGAAATTGATATAGGGGAACTTGCACAGAGGACGCAGGGTTATGTCGGTGCGGATATCGAGGCAATATGTCATGAAGCTGCCATAATCGCCCTGCGGGACTGGATTAAACCGGGTATGGATAGGGAAACCGTAAAAATTGAAGCTTTGAATGTCAGGATACAAAAGGAACATTTTGAGAAAGCTTTTACCATGGTAAGACCCACACAATGGGATCAAAAAGAATACGAGGCTATGGCTGACATCGCAAAAGCTATCAATAAGAACAAAAAATGAAGATATAAGATATAAACATGAAAAAAATAAATGATTTCAAGGAATTCATTGAAAAATTGGAAGAAACATTAAATGAGATCATGAATGATATGGAAATCTCGAACAAAAAGCCGGTAAACATCTGCATATCTGTTAACATTATACCGGTAATGGCTGCTAATCCGGGAGATGTTTTTATAGTAAATAAAGACAAAACGCCTGTTGATGTACTTGAAACTGAAAAAAAGATATATGTTTTGATAGGACTTGCGGGAATTAAACCAAAAGACATTACATTAACATTTTCGGGAAAAGCTCTTGGGATTTATGTAAATAATCCGGAAAATTTAGTAAATGAAATGGTAGAATTGCCTGCAAGGATTAACAAAACCGGAATCAAAACCACATACAAGAACGGAATTCTTGAAATTATATTCAATAAGACTAAACATATTAAGAAGAGCAGGAATAGTCAGCAAAGCTTTTAATCCGTGACTCCATTAAGGAATCCGAATTATTATGTTAGACATCGCTCTCCCAAAGGGTAGTCTTGAAGAACAGACTCTCCTTTTATTCAAACAAGCAGATCTTGAGATTAGAAAAACTGACCGTGAGTATAATCCAGCAGTAAAAGACCCGCGGATAAGGAAAGTCAAGATACTGCGTCCCCAGGAAATCCCAAAATATGTTGAAGAAGGTTATTTTGACCTGGGTATCTCCGGAAAGGACTGGGTCATGGAATCCGATTCTGATGTTGTGGAAGTCGCAGATATGTTCTACAGCAAGATGGGTGAAGGTATTGTCAGGATCGTTATTGCTGTCCCGAATGAAAAGGATATCAGGAGCGCAAAGGATATTAAACCCGGGAGCAGGGTTTCGACTGAATACCCAAACCTCACGAAGAAATTTTTTGATAAGCTTGGAATAGCAGTGGATCTTCGTTATTCCTATGGCGCGACTGAAGCAAAAGTCCCTGAACTTGTGGATGTAATTGTGGATCTGACAGAAACAGGATCGACTCTGCGGAAAAACGGGTTAAAGATCGTGGATACCATTCTTGAATCAAATACAAAACTCATCGCAAATAAGAAATCAATGAAAGACCCTGTAAAAAGAAAAGAGATCGAAGAGATACGGATCCTTTTGCAGGCAGTACTTGAAGCGCGCGGCAAGGTTTTCATAGTGATGAATGTCCCTGAAGACAGGCTTGATGCAGTTGTAAGTGGTCTACCCGCAATGAAAAGGCCAACGGTCTCAAAACTCTATAAATCTGATTACTATGCGGTTGAAACCGTTGTAAGTAAGAGCGAGATCAATATCCTGATACCCAGGCTCAAGGCACTTGGCGCAGAGGATATACTTGAAATAGATATTACGAAGATTGTACATTAACTTTCATTTTTTGCGCGAACTGCCTTCCGAATTCCACGCATTTATCAAGTTCCTCTTTTGAAGGCTGCCATTTGAATTTTATACCTTCCTGGAGGATTTTTATCTTTGCTTTTTCAAGCGTTTCCTCGATTTGCCTGACATTTTCACCGCTCCAACCGTAAGATCCGAAAGCTGCGCCAACTTTATTCTTGAACTTCAATCCCTTAAGGTCTTCGAGTATTGGCTTTATAGTTGGCAAAAGACCACTATTCAATGTTGGTGAACCGATAATAATACCTTTTGTCTTAAAAATCTCTGTAAGTACATCGTTCCTGTCGCATACTGCCATATTGAAAAATTTATAATTCACACCTTCTTTTTCGAGTCCCTGCGCAATGGCTTCCCCCATTTTTTCTGTGGCTTTCCACATTGTATCATATATGATTACAACTGAGCCATCGTTTTTTCCCTGTGCCCATTCATAATATTTATTTACTATCTGAAGAGGGTCTTTCCTCCAGATTATTCCGTGACTGGGCGCAATAATATCCACCGGGATGTTCAATTTCTTGAACTCATCTATTTTCCTGATAACAAGATCACTGAAAGGCGTGAGGATATTTGCATAGAATTTTATTGCTTCCTGGTACACCTCTATCTCATCGACCTCATCATTGAAACGGGAAGATGATGCAAAATGCATGCCGAAGGCATCGTTTGGCATGAGTATATTTTTACCTGTGAGATATGTGAACATGCTGTCAGGCCAGTGAAGCATTGGCGCAGCTACGAAAACGAGGCTGTTTTTCCCGAGGCTTATGCTGTCACCAGTCTTTACGACCTTGAAATTCCAGTCTTCATGATAATGTTTTGGAATACTCTCTCTTCCTTTTTCCGAAACGACTACGGTAGCATCAGGGATAAGCTTCATCAATTCAGGAAGTCCCCCGGAATGGTCAACCTCGGCATGGTTTGCGATCACGTAATCGATCTTTTTTACATCGATGATCTGTTCAATGTTCTTTATCATCTCCTGTGAATAAGGACCCCATACCGTGTCCACGAGAGCTACTTTTTCGTCAATTATAAGGTATGCATTATACGTCGTGCCCCTGTGTGTTGAATATTCGTGACCGTGAAACTGCTTGATATTCCAGTCAACAACTCCAACCCAGTAAACGCCTTCTTTTAATTCCACTGTCATATGTATCACTCCGATTTTTTGATAATAGATTGCTGTATTGACATTTTAGAGTTTATTCTATTAAATACTATCTTATGTTGGGACTGTGGGACAAAAATATTAGGTAACCCCTGATATGACCAAACTCAGTCTTTTTTCTGAGCCTTTTTTCAATATCAGCGTTTTGCAATTGCATTATTATACTCTCCTGAAATATTTATATGCTATTAAAAGCAACGCTTACGATTTAAATCTTTACGTAAAATCATCCATAAGCCCGCTTATATCAATATTATCGATAGGCTGCTTCACAAGCGGTGTATCCTTTATCTGCGGCAGTTCATCCTCATAAGTTGGCGATAGCACTTCATAAAATATCCCGATCGGTATATGCTCACCCCATTCCTGCGACTTTATCAAAGCCTTGATTTTATCTGCCTTATCATGCCCCGCATCCTGGATATCATAGATCCGCTGCTTGTACCAGTCATAAGTATTGATAAAGTTAAAGCTCACACAGGGCTGAAGTACATCTATGAAAGACAGGCCCCTGTGCCTGACAGCAGCAAGGATGGTTTTCTGGAGATGTTTGACATCGCCCCCAAAACTTCGCGCAACAAAAGTCGCCCCTGCGGAAATAGCAAGGGCTATCGGGTTAACAGGTACTTCGATTACGCCTGATGGTGTGGATTTCGTTCTCACTCCCTTTTCACTTGTTGGTGAGGTCTGCCCTGTGGTAAGGCCATATATCATATTATTGTGGACGATATAGGTCATATCGATATTCCTTCGCATCGTATGGATAAAATGACACATGCCAATCCCGTACCCATCGCCGTCTCCTCCCACTGTGAACACTGCCAGTCCGTTATTTGAAAGCTTTATTGCTGTCGCCACAGGCAATGCCCTTCCATGTATCCCGTGAAGGCCGTATGTTCGTATCCAGTGAGGCAGTTTTCCAGAGCATCCTATACCCGATATCATTGCTATATTTTCCGGCTCTATGTTGAGTTCGACAATAGCCCCTTTTAGCGCAATTAATATCCCGAAATTGGCACATCCGGGACACCAGTTTGGCCTCTCGATAACATTTAAGTCCGTCATTTTAACCATATTAACCATGTGTTACCACCTCTTTTACTTCAGTGAATATGTCTTCAGGATAAAACGGCCTCCCGTCATATTTCAGGATCCTTTTATCCACATCCTTACCCGTTCTCTCCCTGATAATATCAGCAAATTGTCCTGAGAAATTGTTTTCCACCACCACCGTCTTTTTTGCAGATCCCAGAACCTCTGAGACCTTTTCAGACGGGAACGGATTCAAATATACTACCTGGAGAAAATTCACTCTGACGCCTTCCTTTTCAAGCAATATCATAGCCTCTTTTATCGGGCCTTTTGTGGAACCTGTTGCAATTATCGTGACCTCTGCATCATGTGACCCGACCAGTTCGGGCTGTTTTATTTCTTTTGCAAGAATATCCATTTTTCGCGCTCTTTTTTGCACCATTTTTATCCTGACATCGATGTCTTCCCTGATGTTTCCTTCTTCATCATGTTCATCGCTTGAAGCCGTGTATATTCCCTTTTTCATGCCGGGAATTGTTCTCGGGGAAATACCGTTTTCCGTATATTTATACCTCTTAAAAAAAGAGGTTTCAGGAGATGCGGCAAGATCAGTGGGAGATGCATAACTTCCACGGTCTATGGTTATTCTTTTTGTATCAAACTTATCGGTTGACTTGTGGCTTTCTGCAAGGTTCTTATCGCTTAAAACAATTACAGGGGTCTGGTATTTTTCTGCGATGTTGAATGCTACCTGTGTCAGATAAAAACTTTCCTCGACATCCCCGGGAACAACTATGGGCCGCGGGAAATCACCCTGCGAAGCATTGAGGGCGAATTTCAGATCCCCCTGCTCGGACCATGTGGGCATTCCCGTGCTTGGCCCCGGGCGCATTGACAGGATTATTACTACCGGGACTTCAAGCATTCCTGCAAGCCCGTATCCTTCGGTCATGAGACAGAAACCCCCGCCTGATGTACCGGTCATTGCCCTTACACCTGTAAAGCCGGCACCTATTGCCATGTTAATTGCCGATATCTCATCTTCTGTGTGCTTGACAACGATATTGAACCTTCGCTCCTGGGCTGCCATGAAATGCAAAATAGAAGATGCAGGAGTCATAGGATATGCGGCATAGAACTTGCATCCTGCATTTATTGCGCCCATACATATTGCATCATTGCCTGTAAGGATCATACGCCCCGGTTTTCCTATCGTCTCAAGCTTGTATTCAAAATCATTCTTGAAATTATTCTTGATATAATCGTAACCCGCTCTTGCTGCTTTTGTATTTTCATTGATTACCTTATCACCTTTTCTTTTGAAGTTATCCTTTATAACTTCCTCAACAATTCCAAAATCATAATCTATAAGTGCTATAGATGCCCCCAGGGCAACATTATTTTTCATTATCACCTGCGCTCCGATTTCCTTGATTATATTATTAAACGGGATCGGGTAGAGCCGGATATTGTCATTTATTTCCTTCGGTTCTATGGCTTCAGAGCTATCATAGATGATTCCCGCGCCGTTTACAAGCTCACCCTTATGCAATAATATCGTTTCTTTATTCAGGGCAATTAATATATTTACTGATTTTAACTGGGAAAATATCTCCTGGTCTTCCACTCTCACCTGCAAATTATTATGTCCGCCTTTTATAAGTGAAGGATATTCACTGATATCATACACATGAAGACCGCCGCGACAGCATGATTGTGAGAATATCATACCTGTAGCCATAATTCCCTCTCCTGCTTTTCCGCCTATTTTCCATGTTAGCCTGTTAATTACCATAGTATCACTTCACCCCAGGTACGATTGTCAAATGTTATCCTGATTTTCGTAACAATCATACCAACGGCTCCAAATAAAACATGTATTCAATAAGCAATATAGTTTGCTTTTATTGGTTTTGGCGCTTAGATTTTCAGGTTTCAAAAATTGGCTTCGTATAATTATATTGCTAACACCGGCAAGGTCATACCGTCGGAAGATTTTTTTTCCATGTCTGGCAGAATTCTTCATACACCGGGCGGAAAAATCGCTTGACAAGTATTACAGCTACAACGGCGGCAATGGCAGGAGCCAATCCTAGATTTGTCACTAGAAGAGCCGATAGGGCTGCTGCTATAGTCGCTTCATCGTTGGTACTGAAAGCTTTTATCAGGTCTTTTCTATCGTTCGTATCTTCTGTCTCAGAGCCACAGATGAGCTTGTATGCCTCCAGGTCCAGGCGGTTGAATAGCCGCTGCCCGAACTCCATCACATCTTCCTTGAGCCCCATCTGTGCCTTGTCATAGGTGACCTGAGGTTCGAACGAACTGCCCTTTGTCGGGTCTTGCGCTATGGCTTTTGCGCGGATCCCTAGTTTTTCGTATAGCTGTTCCTCATCGGATTTCAACAATTTCTGAACTGCCGGCTCAGCTTGTTTTGATAAATCTACCATATTTTACCCCATAAACAACTAATACTGCCATCAATTTATAGTTTTCCATACATCAAAATCTTGGCGGCTCAAAGCGCACGGTCACCGGGCCGAATAGCGTGTATGCAAGGCCGAGAGGATTATTGAGTTCCATGAAATATCGCCGGGCGTTCAGTAAAACACTGCCAGCCTGTCCCCCGGCTAGAAAGTCCCCCAGGAATTTTTCTGCAAACGGATGTGCAAATTCTACAGTCATAGGACATTCTGTCCCTATTACCCCACTGGCGCCGCTCGTGAGGAAAAAATGAATAAAGCTGTCCGATAAAGATGGAGTTATCTGTGCGGATTCGCACATATTCAATATAACGAAAGGATGGGACTGGAAATGGAGATCTTGAATCCTGTAAAGCTCTTCAAGATACAGCTTCCCATTGGACAGCTCGATCCAAGAACTATCTGGTTCGAATTTTTTTTTCTTTATGCTTTCATACAATAGTCTGTAGGTCTCAAGCAAGGGTGAGTTCTTATCCAGACTCTCATACCGCCTGATAAATAAATCAAGATTCAATCCTCCACCGATGTCAGCCCGGCGGTGCCGGGTATAGCCATGAGTGTAGAAGTAGAGAATATGAGCATCACATTTGTTCAATAGTTTCATACAATCATCTGCTTCTGTGATGGGAGGAGTGATTTCAAGGCTACCTGCGCTTCTTGCCTTTAGTTTTTCCAAAAACGATATTTCTTTGTCTGCATTCCTGAAGGCTTCCCACAGCATGAACCCGAGCTTGAGCCTGTCTGCAATCTTAACAGGCTCATCTGTCCCTTTATTTCTATTGGGCAACTGCTGTTCTATGCAATATCTGAGTCCCCAGAAGCCCTCAAGATCCGGGAGTTCATAATCTTTACCCGATATATCCCTGTCATAGAGCAAGGCCCATGGGAACACAAAGCTTGCAGCATCCTGATGAAGGGAAATTTGAACGATACCTCCCTCCCTGACAGTATGGTTTTTTAACCACTTACCTATCCTGTATATTGAGGTGTCTTTTTCAAGCAAGAACAGTTTTGTCCAGAGAGTTTGACCTGCTCTGGCAAGCCTGCGAACGCTCGCAATGAAATCATCCTTTTCTCCTTTCAGTCCAGATGTAAAAGTATTGCTCATCGCAATGTCGTACCATATATTTCGTATGTTTAACAGGAGGTCTTCCAGGTCTGGTGTAGGGATGTAAGCCGAAGCTGTTAAAACAATTTTTTGGTCTGGAGATTTGAAGAAGGCAAACGTGAATGAAAAGCTCTCTCCCTTTTTATTGATGTCAATATGCAAATCCCTGGGCACGATCTTATCAAAGTCCCGGTAATCAAGCTCCCGTCTTTCCTGTTCAAGCCAAAATGGTTCGTCCAACCCAAATCGTGACCGGGTTGAATCATCAAACCCGCCAACGACTTCGGCGTATATCATAACAACCTCAATTAGATTGAATTCATAATAAAGACGGATTCTGATCTGGGTTAAGTCGTTCTTACTGTCAGACTCCTTTAATGGTATGACATGGAAAATGGCATTCTCTACGGAGTCACCGCGAGGAGGGAGAATCAGTGTCTGGGTTTGATCTTTAATCATAATGTAATCTTCATGTTCCGTTGCTGCTGTTACCATAATAGTTACATTTTGCTCCTGTCCGGGTTCCTGGATAGGAGCCCTTTTTTCTCCTTTAAAAGGGATACCTTTTATCTTGGCCCGCACTGCTACTTCCAATTTATACTCCTGCCCTGTTTGCAGCGTGTGCCCCTTTGGTACTTCCTGGCCATGTTTGCTTCCTTCAGCGTAAATGAAGGTAAAATCGGCATATCGCAGCGAAGGTTCGACTGGAAAGACCTTGCTGATTGGTTTGCGGAGGTCTATCTTTCTATCGATAGGCGAACCAATCCGATCCGTGCCAAGATCACTCTTTTTGGATGCCCACTCTTTTGCATACTTTGGCGGTACTTCTGGCAGATCTAACTGTGGTTCCGCATATACTTCCCGCTCTGGCGGTTTGGCTCTCGTTAAGGTGGGCTTTCTGGCCATAGCTTGTAATGGAAAGAGAACCCGGATATTTTCTGAAATCAAATTCCGTATATCCCCACTGATTTTGTCGAAATAGGTTGATACAATCTGTTCAACATTGGATACGAACTTATCATTTTTGGAGAATTTTAGCAATAATTCATTTCTTAAATTCTCAGGCAACTTGTCAAAGTATGCATATAAAATATTAACAACAAAAATAACAGCTTCATTTTTTTCCGACAGCCTTAGCAACAGCTCATTTCTTTTGCTCTCAGGAATATTATCAAAATTAGCTTCTAAATTCCGGCCTTCTTCCCTGACATCCTCAGATGTTTTAGAAGAAATGCCACTATCGTTTTCACCCATTATTTCACCTACCGGTATTTATTAAAATTTGAATCAATCATATATTAAATTACCGGTCAACAGGAGGTGTTAACTAACAGCCCCACTTCCCGAAACATTCACTTCCAGATATTTCCGCTATAACTGTTTGTCACCGGGCACCCCATGCAGCGGTTCGATATATGATGGCTACAGTCTTTGCAGTTACATCCATTACCGCAGGGAGGCGTATCGCTGGACTCAAAATTCATTTTTATTGGCATTACAAAGTCTTTCATTGTTGCTATGACGATACTGACCTCAGCAGCCCTGACCAGGGGATTGCCCCTGAGATGGCCGTCAACAATTGCTTCCAGGGTGGCGATGTCCTCGCCAACGAAGAAAAGGCATAAGTTATGTTTTCCCGAAACGATAAGACCGTTTAGGAAATATGGGCAATCCTTAAAAATATCAAGAACAGACGAAGTGTTATTTGCTATTACATCTACCTTTGCCATATACAGGTTCACTTTTTTCAGGTTCATTCCCACGATATGCGAGAGAGCGCCATTTTTTTTTAATTTGTGAATCCTTGCGCTAACGGATGGCTGGGATATTTTGAGTTTTTCTGCCATTTCACTCTGGGGCATTTCAGGGTATTTTTCAAGAAGGGATAATATTTCCCGGTCTCTTTTATCAAGGTCAAGGAATTGTTTCATTGATTCTCATATTTACATTGAATATTATATAGTTTTCTATAATTTACTATAAAATACTTATATATTCTTATTATTTATAACCAAAATCCTTATAAGTTATAAAATCAATTATTACCTGATAATATGAATAGAGATATTGTTTTTATAGATGAGGAGAAATGTACCGGCTGCGGTTTGTGTATTCCTAACTGTGCTGAAGGTGCGATAAAGTTGATCAACGGGAAAGCAAAACTGGTCGATGACAGGTTTTGCGATGGCCTCGGTGCTTGCCTGGGACACTGCCCGCAGGATGCGATCACCATAATAAAAAGGAACGCGCCCGAATTTGATGAAGAAGCAGTAAAAAAACACCTCAAGGCTTCGCCCGAAATTGTTGGGAAGAAAGCTGAAAAGAAAGCCGAAAAGAATATCCCATGCGGCTGTCCCGGAAGTATGGCAATGGATTTGAGAAGCGAGAAAAAGGCTCCTGTAGCCCAGGGGCGGCAAAATGCAGAATTGAGACAGTGGCCTGTGCAGCTTATGCTTGTTTCACCGGATGCATCGTATTTTAAAGACGCTGACCTGCTCGTAGCTGCGGACTGCGTACCTTTCGCATATCCCAATTTCCATTCAGACTTCCTCAAAGGAAAGTCGTTGATAATCGGATGTCCGAAGCTTGATGATGCACAATACTATGTCGAAAAGCTGACAGAGCTTATCAAGAAAAACAATATTAAAAGTATTACGCTTGTTAATATGGAAGTCCCCTGCTGTTTCGGGTTGCAACGAATCGTTGAGGAAGCCGTAGGTAAGTCGGGGAAGATCCTGCCCATCAGACAGACAGTGATAACGATACGGGGAGAGAAGCAATAAAATTTTTATTTTATAATGTATTATTTATAAAAATTGTTGCCTGTATCACCATATATATACTACCATCACCAAATGAGGAACCATGCCCCATTATCTTGGCGAACTCCTGCTATACTGGTGTCCTTCCTGCAATCTTCCGGTACTCGGGAAAACCTGTGCCTGCGGCCAGGCCACAAAAAAAATTGAAATAACGCCTCCGGGTGACATCAGGCCGGCTTTTCCATACGATATAAATCTCATCAACAGCACAACAGAAAAACAATTCGGCATTAAACTAATCCCTGAAGGCCATCTTGTAGTCCTGAACAAGGCTCCTTATGAAGACAGGATGGATGAAGTGATTTTTGACGGCGCAGTCATGGGTTCTATCAGATTTGAACTTGAAAAAACGAACTGGGTATTCATTCCAAGGCTTGAGGGAGCAGGGCGTCTTGCGAACGGGACAAAATGCGTAGTTATCGATAAAGGGGCTGTTAATTTTATTATGAAAGGTGCATCTGTGCTTGCACCCGGCGTTAACGAGGCAAACCCCGGTATCGTAGAAGAGGATGAGGTAATTATCCTGACTCCTGAAAATGAAGTGATTGCTACCGGAAGGGCAAGGATGAGCGCCCGGAGGATGCTTACTCATGAAAAAGGCATTGCCGTTAAAACACGGTGGCACGATAAACCGCGCGCTATGGAGCAACCCACAGAACAGGCAAAAACCTGGGATGATGCAGTCCAGGCGAATATCCATATTCTTCGAACACGTGAAGAAAAAGCTCACAGTTTTATAAAAAATGTGATTGAAACCCAGAAAAGACCTGTGACTGTTTCATATTCAGGCGGGAAAGACAGTCTTGTCACGCTGCTTCTTGTGCGTGATACCTCAACTGATTTTGATATCCTGTTCGCTGATACTGGCCTGGAATTCCCTGAAACCGTAGAAAATGTCAGGCAAACAGCAAAGGAGCTTTTTTTACCATTAAAAATCCATTCATCAGGTGATTCATTCTGGCAATCCATAGATAATTTCGGGCCTCCGACCGTGGAAGCAAGATGGTGCTGCAAAGTCTGCAAACTCGGGGCGATCACGCAGGTCATAGAACAAAACTATGAGAATGGCTGCCTCACATTCATCGGGCAGCGAAAATATGAGAGCCAGATCAGGGCCGACAGTGAGCATATATGGAAAAACCCTTCTGTCGGAAACCAGATAGGAGCCACCCCTATCCAGAACTGGACTGCGCTTCACGTGTGGCTCTACCTTTTCTGGAAAAAAGCAAAATACAACCCATTGTACGAAGAGGGATTTGACAGGATCGGATGCTGGCTTTGCCCTTCAGCAAGCATGGCTGATTTCTCGCGATTGTCCCGGATACATCCTGAATTAAGTGAAAAGCTTGAAAAATATCTTAAAAGTTATGCCTCCCGTAACGGATTGTCCGATGAATGGGTAAAATACGGTTTCTGGCGCTGGCAGGTACTCCCTAAATCAATTGGTATGATAGCGCAAAAGTTGGGGATAAACATTGTCCCGGAAAATGAAAAAAAACCCGCCCAATTCACATTGGCTGCGGGATACCGCCCCTGCAAAGCAGGAGGAATCACGGCAGAAGGTAGTTTCGGAACTCCTTTGAATCTTTCACTTATTGAAGAATCAGGCTTCATGACCATGATCGGTGAAACAAATTCAATTGAAGGAGTGATCCTTGCTTCACAAAATGAGAATAATGTTCATGTATATGCAAGCGGGACAGTGGTTGCACGAGGCGGGAATGAAGATGAAGCCAGGGAATTAATACAACTTGCGCAAATATCAATAAGGCGGGCAGTGTTATGCACAGGGTGCGGCGTGTGCGTGGGCAAGTGCGCGGCGCGGGCAATAAGCGTAAACGGGACTGCAAGGATAAGTGAGAAATGTACCCGTTGCGGGAAATGCACATGGTCGTGTCCTGTTGTGAAGTTCGGATGACGAATAACAAACATTTATTACTATTAATTACTAATATTGCCTAAAATAGTAATTAGTAGTAAACATGAAAATTCCTGAGAAACCACCATCATCAAAAATTGAAGAAAATGAATTTGATGAGATTAAAAAATATCTGGAGAACAATGAATACAGGCAAGCGATTTTAGATATCTATGATAGGTATTTGTACTGGTCAGAATTAAAGCATAAAACAATTTCTCAACAAATCAAACCCGAAATTTTATGGAAAATTACTAAAATCCAGAGAAATTCTCACCCTGATATAATCAAATTAAGTGATATTAAAGGATTTGAATTTAAATATAACCTGACATCATATATTAATAAAAAATTACATGAATTTGATCTTAACTTAGGGGGAAAACTTGAAGGGGATATTATTCCGGAAGAAAATAAGAAACAGTATTTGATCGATTCAATTATGGAAGAAGCAATTGCTTCAAGCCAGCTGGAGGGGGCGGTTACTACCAGGGAACATGCCAAATCGATGCTAAGACAGGAAAGAAAGCCAGGAAATAGATCTGAACAAATGATCCTGAATAATTACAATACCATTAAAAAAATAAAACCATTAAAAAATAAAAAACTTACATCTGAATTAATTCTCGAAATTCATGCTTCTATCACAAAAGATACCCTGGATGATCCGGATAATGAAGGTAAATATCGGGCTACAAATGATATTTCTGTTGTTAATGTAAAAGGAGATATTGTTTATCACCCGCCGGACCATCAAAATATTGAACACTTGATGAATGAATTTTGTCATTTTGCCAATGAAAGTGATGAGATCAGATTTGTACATCCAATAATCAGGGCTTGCATATTGCATTTCTTGATCGGGTACATCCATCCATTTGTAGATGGGAATGGAAGGACTGCAAGAGCAATTTTCTATTGGTACCTGCTTTCAAGGAATTATTGGTTAATAGAGTATATGTCTATTTCAAGAATTATCATTAAATCTCGTGCACAATATGCAAGAGCATATTTGTTTACTGAATTTGATGAAAATGATTTAACCTATTTCATAAAATATCAGCTGAAAACAACAGAATCAGCATTCCAGGATCTTAAAAATTATATTGCACAGAAAATACAGGAAAAAACCGAACTTTATGATTTCAGGAAAATAAAAAACATCAATGAAAGACAAATTTACATATTAAAATATTTATCAGATAATCCTAAATTTACATTTACAATAAAGGAAATGCAAAATAAATTTAACACTGCTTATGAAACAGCAAGAAAAGATATTCTGTATTTACAAGATAAGGGACTTTTAGAAAAAACAACATCAGGAAAAAAGAAATTGGTATATTATCGCTCAAAAGGATTTGATGAGATTATCGAAGATTTAATTCAGTAGCAATAACTCTCGTCCCGGCTTTTCCTGCCAGCGCATCAAGTGCCTTATCAAGGCTTGATATGATCGCAGATTTTCCGCCCGATTTTATGAACCCGATAGCTGCAAGGACTTTTGGTTCCATGCTCCCTTTTCCGAAATGTCCCTCTTTTATGTATTGCTCGCCCTGCGAAATTGTTATTTCATGAAGGTCGACCTGGTTGCTTTTCCCATAATTCAATGCTGCATTTTCAACATCCGTAAGGATCAATAAAGTGTCTGCACCGACATCTTTTGCCATCAGGCTTGCTGTCATGTCTTTATCAATTACGGCTTCAACCCCTGCAAGTAAACCGTTTTTCCGGATAACGGGGATACCTCCCCCGCCTGCTGCAATAACCAGTACACCTTCGTAAATGAGCTTCATGATAGCAATTTCTTCTACAATTTCAAGCGGTAATGGTGAAGGAACGACCCTGCGGTATCCTTTTTTATCGTGTATCATCTTAATGCCCCGTGCCATCATCATTTTTGCTCTGTCTTCAGGATAATAAAGACCGATCGGCTTTGTGGGATTCTGAAATGAACCGCATGATCCATCAACTATCACCTGTGTCAGGATTGTCACTACCTCTTTTCTGATCCCGATTTCCGATAACATGTTAGTAAGAGATTGCTGCAGTGAATAACCAAGCATACCCTGTGTCTGGGCGCCACAGGTATCAAGAGGCTGGGGATGAACAAGCCCGCATTCTTCCTGCATCGCCAGGATATTTCCAATCTGGGGACCGTTGCCGTGCGTCAAAATTACTTCATAGCCTTCACTGATTATCCGGGCGATCTCCCTGCATGTCCGGTTTATCAGTTCCTGTTGCTCTTCTGGATTTCCTTTTTCCGGATTTAATATTGCGTTTCCACCGATTGCTATTACTATCAGGCTCATAGGATAATTGAATGATCTTAATATACTTCAAATTTTGTTTTCAGTCATAAAAGTAACATGATATTTGTTTTATTTTTACACATCATCATAATAAGCATGATATGCATGTAGCACCTATATGGTCTTTAAAATACGTTTTAATTTTAACAGATATTTTGAAATTACCATGAAAAATAATGATCTAAAAAATCCGGATAATGCAACAAATGAAATGATCAGGCACGCACATGTGCTGGGAATAGAAACCATTTTTGACAGGAATGGAAATTATGGTGCCGGGGAATGCAAGAAAGCAAAATGTAATTTCGGTTCAAGAGGGATATGCTGCAAGCAATGTATGCTGGGACCATGCAGGATTTCAGGCCGTTCCTTAAAAGGAACATGTGGTGCAAGTGCTGATACTATTGTGGCACGAAATCTTCTCATGATGATAGGAAGAGGTACTGCTGCACATTCATCCCATGCCCTGCATGTGGCATCAACATTACTCAAGACAATCCGGAACAATACATCATTCAGGATAAAAGAACCGATGAAATTAGAATCGGTCGCAAGGAAAATCAATTGCAGCGAACATGGGGTCAAAGCCATGGGTACAACTGTCGCAGAACTGGCAATATCCGATATCATGGGCGATGAAAAATATATGAGGTTTGCCATGTCATATTATCCTCCCGATGTTATCAGGAATCTTTCAAATCTTGGAGTAATGCCAGGGTCGGTTGGAAGGGAATTGCTCGATTCCGGGCATGAAACCTCTATGGGCACTATGGCTGATCCCACAGGGTTCGTACTCCATGCGGCAAGGCTGGGTATAGCTGATATTTCATCACTTATCATAAGTGCGGAATTACAGGATGTGCTTTTTGGCACACCAAAAATAGTCTCTTCAAAGATCGGCTTTAATGTGCTTGAAAAAGATAAAGTGAATGTGGTAATCCAGGGTCATGTCCCGCTGCTTTCAGAGAAGATCATTGAATTTTCAGATGACCCCGGACTCGTTGAAAAAGCAAGATCCCTTGGTGCCAGCGGCATAAATGTAGTGGGCTGCTGCTGCACGGGGAATGATGCATTGATGAGACATGGAATTCCGATTGCAGGAAGCAATATTCACCAGGAACTTATAATCGCCACAGGAATTGCCGAAGCCTTAGTCGTTGATGTCCAGTGTATTTATCCCAATATTGAGAATGTTGCAAAGCATTTTCATACAAAGATCATATCAACTATGAAAGAAGCAAGATTCAAAACCGCATACCATATACCTTTCGATGAAGAAAATGCAGATGACGCTGCAAAAAGCATCCTTAATGCAGCGATTGAGAATTTCCCGAAAAGGGGGCATAAAATCTTCCTGCCAGAAGAAAAGTCTCATGACCTGATGGCAGGTTTCTCGGTTGAGAATATTCTTGGTGTTCTTGCTACAATAAATCCGCAAGACCCGTTCAGACCATTAATAGAACATATAAAGTCAGGAGATATAAACGGGATTGTTCTTATGGCAGGCTGCATAAGCCCGGAAATGACCGAATCCAGCCAGGTGATAATCGTAAAAGAATTACTAAAGCAGAACGTACTTGTTTTCTCAACAGGATGCGCTGCGCAGTCATGTGCAAGAGGAGGACTTCTTACACCTGATGCTACAATGGAATTTGCAGGCGATAAATTAAAAAGAGTATTGAAATCGCTTGGTGATGTAGCAGGGAAGCCGCTTCCTCCTGTATGGCATTTCGGGAGTTGCGTTGACAATTCAAGGGCGATCATCCTGGCAATTGCACTTGCACAGAGGATGGGAATATCATTAAAAGACCTGCCTATAGCTGCATCAGCTTCCGACTGGGTGGCTGAAAAGGCCGCTGCAATAGGAGCAGGCACAGTAGCGCTGGGCATTACGGTTCACCTGGGGAGAGCCCCGCCAATTCTTGGAGGACCCGAAGTTGTTACTTTACTGACCCGGAAATCAGAGGAAATATTTGGCGCAGGGTTCATTATTGAAGAAGACCCGATAAAAGCATCGCAACTGCTTCTTTTACGCATAGGGAATGCAAGGAAAAAGCTGGGTCTGTGTTCGGATATTGGCATACATGGCTCACAGCAGCTAGATAAAAAGGATATTTCGATCTCCCAGAATAAATCCCCTAATCCTCAAAATCCGATACCCCTGCCGACATATTAATAGTAATTATTTCTTTTGCCTTGTAGGTTTTTTCCTGATAGCATCAACCTTTAACATTAATTCCCGCTGCAAATCTTCTTTTACATCGCCTGAATAAAGGTCATATCTTGAAGCAAGGGATATTTTAGCTGCAAGCACCCGTGCGATCTTCCCGCGCTGCCATTTTGGGGCAGTATTGATGATCGGATGCCTGAAAATAACACCATGTTTCGGTGATGGGGCTTTACCCTTCAGGTGTTTGAAAAGCGCATTGTTCGCACCTATTACCTGTATCGTGCCAGAAGGCATGGAAGCAAGCTTTTCAAGGCTCCCTGCGATACTTAACAGGCGCGCCCCGAGTATATGTCCTGTGATACTTGTTATATTTGGCGCTATCAGCGGCATGTTTTCTTTCAGGTATTCTTCGATACGGTTTCGTGTTTCATACAATGCCACAAGGCTCAAAGAGAAGCTTTGCATTATTTCCAGGTCAGCGGCTCTTCCCTGTTCGTCCATCTCAATAATTTTTCGGGCAAGTTCTTCACCTTTCAAAATCGTATCCTCAAAATTCATGATGTACCATTCCTTCAATCTTTCTGAAAGGACGTTACCTGTCTCATTAAGATCATCGATAGCTTCAACAGCAGCGATTATCCGCCTGTCGGGTGTCACGGTTTGAGCAACCTGTTCTTTTGCAAGCATGATTTCGAGTTCATGGAGCAATTTATCATATTCATCACCCGAACCTGCAAAACCATATTTTATAGCCAGTCTGCGAAGGTCCGAACCTGCGACATTTCCTCTTAACAGGAGGGGTTCATGGAGGAGTCGTTTAGTGATTGAAGAAAGGTCTTTCGGGAATATTTCGGCACTTATGATGGTGTTATTTTCTACATTGAAAATACCGAACCATGTTCGAATTTGCATGGGCCTGTATCTTACCTGAAAGTACTAAAACTTTCATAATTATGAAATTACGTTTGGAATAAACACAACATTTACATATTTTATATATAATAAATATAGTTATTATGGTCAATGAATAAAGGAACCACAGATATATAAATTGTTGCGCGCCCAAAATCATGACGCTTATCTGTGTTAATCTGTGTTCATCTGTGGTTAATATGCCAGATGAAACAAAAGCATCAAAAATTAGCGCGCCTGAAAGAAAACTGGTTTTTGTTATTCTGATTGATCGCATACAGGATTAATTGTTAAACGTTCTGAAAGATTGAAAAAATGTTGCATAAGATTATTAAGGGGAAAGAACATCATTAATTGGTAATTATCATAGTTATTATCATTGATTAACTGGAGGGATTTTAATGTCAAATTATAAAAAAACATTAACAATAACATTAATAATATCTTTCTTCCTGATAATTTTAATTATATCTGCAAGCTCAAGTCCGGTTCCGGATAATTTAGATCGCGACGATAACAATGCTATTCTCTTAAAGAACGCAAGAATTGATACATCCCTCCCGCAGCCCTCAAAAGTTGTTCAGAATACTGCTATTTCGCAAAATCAAATTGATGAGAATGGGTACTATCTCGTACAATTCAAAGGATACACAAAAGAGGAGTGGAAGCAGGCTTTGCGCGCTTCGGGCGCAGTCCTGTATGATTATGTTCCCAATAATGCTTTTATAGTCATGATGAATTCATCTGTAAAATCACAGGTGGAGGCGCTGGATCCGGTGAAGTGGGTCGGGATATATGAGCCAGGATACAGGATAAGCCCCGCGCTTTCCTCATCATCCGGAATTATGGGACAAGAGCCAGTAAATGAAAATATTACGGTTCTCCTGTTTGATGCCGCGGATAACCAGCGTGTATCGGATGAAACAACAGGACTTGGCGGCGAAATAATCAGTAATTCAGGGGACAGGATCAGGGTCAGGATAACAAAAACGAAGGTTCCTGATGTTGCACGGATAAACGGGGTGAGCTGGATAGAAAAATATGTGCAGCCTGTTCTTATGAATGATGTTGCGGCCAATATAACAACAGCATATTCTGTCAGGAATACGCATGGGTTGACTGGCGCGGGGCAGATCGTGGCTGTGGCTGATACCGGGCTGGATATGGGAGTTAACGATGCAACGATGCACGATGATATTGAAGGAAGGATTGCAGCTTTGCATGCCTGGTGGTCTGCCTACGGAGATAGCGGTGCAGAGGATAATAATGGTCATGGAACTCATGTCACAGGATCAATTCTTGGAAACGGTTCACAATCAAATGGTAAATATACAGGTATGGCGCCTGAAGCTCGCCTTGTATTTCAAGCTATGGAGTATGATGGGCCAAATCCCTCAATGAATGGGAAGTTGATTTTCCCTATTGACCTTTCCTCACTTTTTCAGGAAGCATACAATGATGGAGCAAAAATTCATAGTAACAGTTGGGGATTAAGTGATCTATTCGATCCACCATTTGGTGATTACATTTCTGATTCTCAATATGTTGATAGTTTCATGTGGGATAATCCTGATATGCTTATTGTTTTTGCAGCGGGAAATGAAGGGGTTTCAGGAGGTAATACGGTTCTTCCTCCGGCTACTGCAAAAAATGCAATTGCGGTTGGGGCATCAGAGAATCTCAGGATTGAAGGAGGATTTTACTCTGACAATGTGAATGACATTGCTTACTTTAGCAGTAGGGGATTCACTGATGATAACAGGATAAAACCGGATGTCGTGGCGCCAGGAACTTATGTTATTTCTACACGGTCAAGCAAACCAAGTGCTTCATATTCCTGGGGTGTTTTTGATTCATATTATGCGTATGACAGCGGCACAAGCATGGCAACGCCGATAGTTGCAGGCACAGCAGCACTTGTAAGGCAGTATTATGTTAACAACAAGTCCATTTCACCTAGCGCCGCACTGATAAAAGCAACACTAATAAATGGTGCTATTAATATGAGTTTGCCAAAGAATGCCCAGGGCTGGGGGCGTGTGGATATCGAAAATTCCCTGTTCCCGGCATTGCCGCGAATTATGCGATATTATGATAATAGCACAGGACTGAGCACTTGGCAATACTGGAATGTAAGTTACGAAATCAGCAATAGCTCCGAGCCATTTAGAGTAACTCTTGTATGGTCAGATTATCCTGGAGTTCCTTATGCAGGTATTACACTCGTGAATAACCTTGACCTGACAGTAACAGGCCCCAATGGGACGTATTACGGGAATGGTGCGCCGGATATCAGGAACAATGTAGAACAGGTCGAACTGGTATCCCCACCGCTTGGGCTATACACAATAAGAATAAATGGGACAAATATTCCCCAGGGACCCCAGCCCTTTGCTCTTGTAATTTCAGGGGCACTGGATTTTCTTCCTCCTTCTGCAAGCAATGAGTTCCCCACTAATAATTCATACACGAATAACAACACTACAAATGTAGCAGTAAACATAACCGATACTGTTTCAGGAGTGAACCTTTCCTCAACAGAAATGATAATTAATGGTTCTTATGTCTCTTTTTCAAATACTCCCATATCTAATGGATACAGGATACAGAATGTAACGACTGTTCCTTATAGCGATGGACGGGTTAATATATCAATAAATGCCACAAATAACGACTCAAAATCGCTGATTTATTCATGGTCTTTTATTGTAGATACAAAAGCCCCGTATGTAACCATCAACCCGGTCTCCTACCAGCGCGGTACAGCAGCAAAAACAGGCGGCATAATACAGCTAAATATCTCTGCGGTCGATCCTTCAGTCAACTCCACTTCATCAGGTCTGAAAAATGCATCTGTGAATGTGTCTTTAATAAACAACACAGGAATAATAACGCTCACTAACAATTCAGGTTTCTGGAAGGGAAATGTAACATTAGATAGATCAGTAGATGATGGGAATTATTCCCTGAATGTCCTATTTTCCGATAATGCAAGCAACATCAATAGCAGCGAGTACATTAACGTTTCAGTTGACAACACACCCCCTTCAGTAACTGATGTTTCCGTTTCATCAGTATTTGTGAATGTAACAGACTCCGTAAATATTACAGCGAACATCACTTCTGGCGACCTGGGAAGTGAAGTCAATGCAAGTGAAGTTTTCTCACGTGTGACATATCCGAATGGCACGTCAATAAATTATCCTATGAATCCTGGCAATGGCAATTTATCCTATTACAATTTCACTGATACAGTACAATACGGCCGCTTTAATGTAACCATAATTGCGAACGATACTACAGGGAACACGAACAGCACCCGGATAAAACAATTCGTTACTGTTCTCATGACAATTAATACAAGTGTGGAAACAAACGCAAATAATGATACTGTAGTATATGCTCCCGCATCCAACACAACGCTGCGCTTATTCACCTATAACACAAGCTATGGCGCAATAAACATTACACAATCGCGGGTAAATATCTCATCACCGGAACTTAATATCACAAATCCCGGCATATATGTGCTTGTAAATGCAAGCCAGGAAATCCGGAATAACCTGACGTATGTAGTTCTCTCAGTAAATTATACGAATGCAGATGTAAGCTCTTTTGTGGAGAGTTCTTTACGATTATACAGGTGGAATACCACCTCATCCCTGTGGGATAAACTTTCCGGCCCGGGTTCACCTTCATACGTAAATGATGCTGGCGTAGATACTATCAATAATTTTGTCTGGGCCAACCTTACAAACCTTAGCGAATTTGCAATAGGTGGCAACCTTTATACACCGCCATCACAGCAAACCGTTTCATCAGGCGGCGGAGGCGGAGGTGGAGGCGGGGGCGGCGCTTCAGGTGAAAATTATTCCAATATCGAAGTAACTGAAAAATACGACCTGTCGATCTATAAAGACAAAGTGACTTCCTACATGTTCAAGAACAACAGCAATCCTGTAATGTTTGTTAATATTACAGGTAATACCAGTTTTGGTGATATAACTGCAAGCATAGAAGTCCTCAGGTCTAATTCAACAATGGTAAAGAATAAACCCCCGGGAAATATATATAAAAATATTAATATCTGGGTAGGATCATCAACTTTTAACAGGCCAAAAAATATAAAAGAAGGTATTATCAGGTTCAGGGTATTGAACTCATGGCTTGATAGCAACAGTATCACAAACATCAAAATGGTCATGTGGGATGGCAGCGATTGGAGAGAGCTTGAAACAAATGAGGTTACAAAAGATAACATTTATTCATATTACGATGCCAGTACCCGGTCATTTGCAAATTTTGCAATAACAGGAACAAGAGGCACAGAAACGCAATTTTCATCGTCTTCATCTTTCAAAAATGTGGAACCCGGTCCAGCTGAAAATGTTACGCTGGTCGCAGGTCCGGATAAGAAAGCGCCAGGCTTTGAAATTAGTACCCTGGTATTATTGTGTTATGTGTTTTTCCTGTCCAGGCAACAGAGAAAATGAGACAGCGGGCAATATCAACCTACTCATGGAAGGCTTTAGTTAGATAACCGATAACTTTATTAATCATTACCATAATTATTATGATGTGATGATGTCCCATTAACCGTTAAAAAGGCTTTATGGAACAGTATGAAAAAAACTTGACTGATGAGGACGTATTATTATGACAGGTTATGGTAAGAGAACACATTTGAATAGCATGATACCAAGATCGGTTTTACTTGCTATGATTATTTTTGTGATGTTAATATTGATGAATCCTGTGGCTTTAGCAACATCAATTCAAAAATTCGGAATAGATTCAAGAACATACGCTTCAGGAGATCTCATAAGTATTTCAGGGGAAATACTCGATGGCAATTCATCTGGCCAGGTAAAAATAGTCATCTGGCAGGGTGATCAATTTCCGGAACCTGCAAATGAAACCGCAAATACAACTATTTACGCAGTTGACGGTTTGTTCTCCACTACAATACCAGCGCCTTCGAGTTCGGGGGAATACACGATCGCGGCTGTTGATACAGGATCAGGTATAATTTCTCCATGGCTTAATTTCAATGTTCTTGGGATAAATGATCCCAAAACCATAAAAATCGTCCTGACTGAAAGCAATGTCCTTACAGTCCCGCTTTCAGATGACCTGAATATTCCGAACATCACCGGGCCGCTTGCTTCAGGAAAAACCGGCGGAAATATCAGCTTTAATGGCAATACATATTATTTCCTTGTTTCTGATGATAATATTGCCTATTTAGACGATGATTCTGATATGAACCTGACATCAGACACCTCAGGGAATGCAGTTGTCGGAAACCTTGTAGAAGGTTCAAAGATCAAATTGAATACCAGCACCTATACTATTATTTATATTCATAATGAAACCCAGATAGTTCTTGCCCGTCCGGTCGTCCCCTCATTTTCAGGGGGCCAATCCGTAAATGTGACACTACTTGCAATAAACGCCACAAATATCCCTCTTGACAGCATAGTCATTCCACTGAACTTCATTAAGAGCGACGGCACCTCCACTACGACCAACGTGACAACGAACATAAACGGAATAGGGACAACAAACATCAGCGTACCCACAGAGGCAGGTGTCAATCACCTTATTGCAGGAAATGTCGGCCACCTGTCTTTTGTAGTAGATCCTGTGGAAATGTTCGGGGATCTGCTTTCCCAGGAGAATAAAGCCAAACATACTTTTTCCAGGAGTGAAACGTTCATTGCAGTTGCTTACCTGAAGAACAGGTCAAGCGGTGAACCCATATCCACTGCAGCGGTGACCGCTTCCATCTCAGGACCATCTATGAGCTATAATCTTACATTGGCCTATGACAGTTCTACAGGCTCATATATGGCCAATTATACTATTCCAGCCGATGCTCCTCTTGATACGTATAACGTAAAATACAAAGCAGTTATAGGCTCGCAGACACAATATGCCTATACCAATTATAACCTGAAAGCATACGATCTCTTCCTGAAAGCCGTTTCAAAAGAAAACGATGAAAGCGATGGTTTTGCACCCGGAAAAGAAGCGTTTCTCCTGCTTGCCGGGACCGACCTTGGAAATGGCATCAGGCTGGACATCAATAACATGACAGGTGGTCTTGATCGTTCACAATTCAAATTGAATATCACGAATGATCGCGGAAAGTCTGAAAATACGAACTGGGCTGTCATGAATCTCACAACATTTTATTCATATAAGAATGTGCCAGTAGATGTCCAGGATGAGATCAAGCGGAAAATGGGTGATAACGTAACTATCATTAACTTTACAGCGCCTGCATCCAATGGCATATACGATATTGTTGTACAGGTGAACCTGACACAGTGGACAATAGTAAAGACCAGTATTTCCGTACAGGATATTTTCGTTCGCGGTGAACCCGTCAACAAGAATGGCTGGTTCAATCCCAGGATAGCTCCAGGAGCTTATGCAAGGCTACTCATAATGGCTTTTGATCCGTCAACTGGAGAACAACTGACAGCGGACAGGATAAATGACGCAGGGCTTGTGGAGGTATTTAGCGAAAGCGCAGACGATGTCGTAACCCAGTTTATGATGAACTCCACCCTGGAGACTATCGAAATCCCATATATGGGACAGGTAAAGGCATTAAAATTCCAGGTCAATGATTCATACCTGGGATTCCACTTTGTCAAGTTCTGGATAAACGCGACAGTCAACGGGACGTCGAAAACGGTGATCGGGAACGGCTGGTTCGATGAAAAATCATATACAATAATGGCAAGACCGGTCTATAACACAGGAACCGGGATGTTCAAAACATTCGGCGGGAATGACGACATCAACCTGTCAGTATATGTGGAAGACATGAGCGGGAATAATGTATCGGGTGCTTCTATTGAAGTCCAGAACGTGAGATATGGGATGACAGGGGAAAATGTGCCGTTAAATTCCTCACAGACTTCATTCACAACAGACAGCAACGGCATGGTAACAGTTACAATTGATCCCACAGGCACATTGAAATCCGGTTTTTATAACGTCAGGATTAAAATGACCACCCAGGAAGGTGTGACAGATTACGGAAATGGCTGGTTCGAAGTCCGCAATTTCATCTTCTTTGCATATTCAACTTCATGGGATGCAGCCGTAAATAAGCCGATCCAGTTCAGTTTGAATGCTTTTAACAGCAATTTCCAGAACAAGAGCGCAAATGTGACATTGACCAGGATAAACTCAATGGGCGATTGGGAAATGATGACCCCGCCATCCGTATTCAATGATACTGATGTCCTTATAGGACAGATCAATGGAACATATACTTATGAACATCCCGGCCTTTCTAAAGGCGGGGATTATGAATTCGTGTTCGAAGCGAACGACGGCTCTTCAACTGAAGTGGGATATGCATGGGTACATGTGACACCCTTCATTGCATGGATAGATACCTATGGGAAATATGAATTTTCAACATCAGGCTACCTGAATTTTACTGTAGTGGCATCAGGTGATAAATTCGGCGGTGCGATTTCGCACAATATCACCAACATCACTGTTGAAAAGGTGATGCAGGAAGGCATGCAGATGGCAATATATCGCAATAAGTCGCAGATGGCGGAGATTACAACGACCCAGCAAATGGCAGTCAACAGGATGAACGTCTCAGTCAACACAACAGGCTGGGGCCAGGGCGGTTATTCGATGATACTTAAAGCAAAGGACAACCAGAACAATGAAATATATACCCAGTTCTGGTTCCAGTTAAAACTTGCAAGTGTTACAGTCCCTGAGCTGATGCGAGTAACCATCAACGGGGGCCAATTCCATACAAATACGACCGCGATCAATGCTACCTCCGATATCATTGCAAATAGGGATAAATTCACATCGATCGGCGCAATTACAGCAGGAAAAGCCAGCAGCAGGAACTTCAGTGGGAACCCTGATGAGCGAGAGTTCACAATGATAGCGGGTAATGGTAATGACCAGGTCGTAGATATCTGGAATCACAGTCTTGTCCCGTACTTTGCAATGGCAGCCATTGATACTGTTAATAATACGGTTTATATGGAATTTGAAAACCAGAGTGAGCCACGGGACCAATACTACAACCTTTCGGACAATACAACGACCCAGGTCTTCAATGCGTCCGTGGGTGACAGCTTCACCGACTATACAGGAAGGACATGGGAGATAACTGAGATTACATCCGATGGCACAATAAAATTGCAGGGCATAAACACCCTGAAAAATGGGCTCATGGTAAGCCCGTCAGTGATGGCAGGAAGCAAATCCGGAAAGTTCCTTATGGGAAATATTTATGATGAGGAATGGAGAAATGTCGATCTTGACGGCGATGGCCAGTATTACGGCAATGAAAGGTACAATATCCTCATGCTGGATTCGGTAGATGCCGGGATATATGATAAAGTCTATATCAGCAACATATCAAACTTCTCATCCGGAACATACATAGATGCAAGCTCAGGCAACGGTGTACAATTCGGAGGAGACCCGATATACCTGCTTTCCAATAAATACACATCAGGCGCTTATATGCTTGATTTCACAACATACAGGAAAGGCTGGGGTGGAATGAATCTCGGGACATTTGCGAACGGCTCTGTCATCAAGATACCTGTCCTCGTTCTGGAACCGGACGGGACACCTGTATCAGGCAGCAATGTATCAATAGACTTCTTGATGGATGAGAGCAGGTTACATTATCCGCTTACCGGGGTCAATAGCACGACTGATTCAAAAGGACTTACCATAATATCAATAAACTCGACCGCCAATACTATGCCGACAGGGGCATGGATGATCTATTACAATGCCAGTATTGACGGCAGCTATGCCACGGCGGATGAAGACATGTTCTGGGAAATGCCCAGGTTCGAACTGAGGAACTTCATGGTAACAGGAGCCCTGGGTATTCCTGGAAGAATAGATCTAACTAAATTGAGCGATAATATTACTTCAGACGGCTTACCCGGAAATAACATGCTCCTTGGCTTTGGCGATGAGATCGAATTCCAGCGCGGCATAGGGACGTGGTGGAATGATGGTGCGAAATACCAGCTTGAGTATCCCTTTGAAAGATGGTATTTCAACAATACTACACAAGGATTCAATTATTCCACAGACTGGGGAACCACCATGTATCCGGGGAACGGAACTTTGATCAATTCAAGCAGTGCAAAGAATGTGATCACATACAATGTCACGTTGATCAATAAAACAGGTGATCATCTTATCCTGGGGCTTGGAATGTATGAATATCAAATGTGGTTGTTCAACGTTACGTCAATCGGGGCAGGCAGCACCACTATAAATATGTCATATAAAGGATGGCCGTGGACAATGCCAGGCGGCAGTCCAGGAGGCCCTGGACCTATCGTGCAGACATTCAGCACTGGCATGAATTGGTGGATCGGCGGTCTTGATTTCACGGTTGAAGCCATATATCAGAGTAACAATACAGTCGTCTTGAGATTGAACAGGCCGGTCCTGGTTGGAGAAGTAAACTCCGCGAGCGAATTGATGGATAACTATAATGCAAATGGCGAACTCGAGAAGATGCGCGGCTCGGTTAACAAAGTGACTTTCAATTCCATGGATTACCTCGTATATGGATATGAAGATAAAGCGCCCACATCGGCTGATGGGATGCAATTTGGCAGAGATACTATGGACCGTGTGCTTGTAGAGAACCTCACAAATTCAAGTTCAAATGTTTACCGCATTGGTGAACCAATCCCTGAACTGAATAATTATTATGCGGCCTCCGCTCCGGAATGGGGAGGAAGGCTGGTTCTATTGAACAATAGCACCACACAGGTTTTCCCCATACCGCAATGGGGAGCAGACGCCCCGATCTATTATACAGGAAAATTCAGCGATGAGGATATAGGTGCTGATCTTGCCACAATGGGTGGTGGAGGCGGCAACATGCCAGCAGGGAATATTAGTTCCGATAAAAGGTATTCGATATTAATGTTCGATACTATACCCAATGGCTTCAACTTCCCCACACAGGCCATGTATGATGATGACCCTGATCTTACACAACTGGAGGATTGGGGCGGGCAATCGCCTGCATCATATGATATGTATGGACCTGAAAGAGGATATGGCGACGCTTTCCCTATGGGCATGTTCGATCCGATGAATCCGATTTATGTGAACATGTCAGAAAGGGGATCATGGGACATCGGGACAGGCAACATGGAGAGCTACCCCATGGCGATCCCAACAATAAAGATCAATGGGACTCTCAGGGCAATGACATTTATCCAGAAGCAGGATTTCGATAAGAATGACAGCATAACACTTTATGTTGCTGCGAAAGACTTCAAGGGCACGCCCATCAATGGAACCGCAGTTTTAACAAAGATAAAAATGTCTTTTGGCGGTTCTTTTAATAGAGGCCCCTTCGATGACCTTCCGAAAACATGGGATATTGCTAATGTCAATGTTACCCTCATCGAGGGTGAAGGGCTGATAAGAGTAAATGATTCCGAAATGCCGGCTGATCTAAAAGCAGGAGGAAGCCATGACTTCAGTTTCGGCGAATTCACGGCATTCATTGATGTGACCGATAATGATAATGCAGGCAGGACTGAGACATTGAAGAAGAATTTCTATATAATGGATAAAGATGCGCCCAAAGGAGGGCCTGGCGGCAGTGGCGGTGGCGGCGGAGGAGAAAAATGAGGACGATCTGTATGAAACAACAAATTATCGTATCCATGATGCTATTGATTCTTGCGATCCCGGCATCATCGGCAGTTGCGACAATAACTATTGGAGCGATCAGTTATGATAGTACGGTAGTAAAGGATGAGAGTATAACAGTTTCATCATCTGTGACTGCATCGACTGTGACGGGAACACTGACCGTGGATGTAACACTGACAGATAACTCGGGATTGTTCAATATCCCGACACCTGTCCAGCAATTGCAGTTCACGACCAATGGCACAAAAGCAATCTCATGGACGATAACGGCAACAAGCTCCGGAACGAACGCAGCTCCGTTTACTATCACGGGATCAGGCGACGACGGGAGTAACGGGGTAAGATCCTCAACTTCCGCGGTCACCGTAAAAGACAGGCCGGTCATTTCAATATCCGCCTCCTCAAATGTATCTTCAATAGCAACAGGAGGCTATGCTTCTGTAAGCTATGTTGTTTCAAATGACGCCTCCGTTGGCGCTTCGGATGCCACGAATGTTAATGTGACACTTGTATTGCCAGCCGGATGGAGCCTTTCTTCCGGAACTAATCCATATGCTCTTGGCTCTATTGCGCCAGGGGCCTCCACGTCAGGTTCATGGACCGTAAGGGCGACCTCTCCGGCCGCATCCAACACATTCACATTAAATGCCATCTCTTCCATCCCGGGAGGAACAGAATCCGGAACAGTATCTATCACAGGTCCTTCCGGCAGCGGGGACAGTGGCAGTTCTGGCGGGGGAGGCGGTGGAGGAGGCGGCGGAGGCAGATCAGGTGAGAATGTATCAAATATCGAAGTGATCGAGAAATATGATATGCAGATATCAAAAGATGCTCTTACCACCTATAGGTTCACTGATAAAAAGAACCCGCTAATGTATGTCAATATAACAGGCAACACCACTCTGGGGATCATCACCACATCAGTAGAAGTATTGAAGAATACCTCGACACTTGTGAGCTTCCCGCCTGAGGGACTTGTATATAAGAATGCTAATATCTGGGTCGGAACTGCGGGCTTTGCAACTCCGAAGAATATCAGGGATGCTCTCATCAAATTCAGGGTTGAAAACTCCTGGATGAATGAGAACAGCGTTCAAAACAGCGCAATAGTTCTTGAGAAATGGGATGGAAGCAACTGGATACAGCTTGAGACAAAGTTCGTATCAAAGGATGACACCTACTCGATCTTTGAGGGCAGGACAAACTCCTTCTCACCCTTTGCAATAGTTGCAAAAGCAGGAGTTGCAGCAACAATCGCCCCCGCAACAACATCAGGCTCAAGTACAACCAGAGCGCCGGGAGCAGCAGGAACAGCGCCAGGCAAGGCGCCATCAGGTTCCCCGACATGGCTTATCGCAGTGATCGTAATCGTGATCATCGGGGCTGCGGTTTATTTCCTGGCCAGGAAGAAAAGATGAGAAATCATCTTTTCAACCTCGATAAAAAAGAGTAGTAAGTAAGATTCTTACTTACTTCCAAAT
Source organism: Candidatus Methanoperedens sp. (assembly GCA_012026795.1). NCBI lineage: Archaea > Methanobacteriati > Methanobacteriota > Methanomicrobia > Methanosarcinales > Candidatus Methanoperedentaceae > Candidatus Methanoperedens > Candidatus Methanoperedens sp. Next base: position 30,939 of record VEPM01000010.1, on the reverse strand, counting down.
GTTTTTGTTGTTGCATTCAATTTTAATAGTCCATCTAATATATTTTTAAAGCTATCAAGACCTCTATTATCGTAGTCTTGCGGATGGAATAATACTAAGCAAAAATTGGTTGCATCTAAGCTTTCTTTACAATCACTAATTACTTGGGTATCCGGAGTAATAGCTCCGTTATTACCATACTTTGTTGCTGTTGAATATCCCACTCTATACATACGGGTATCATATAGGTTATCCCAATACTGATTTCCCGCAGATAGATACTTAAATCCCAGTTCACTTAATGGGAATGTGCTATTATCATTGTATTCATTATTCGGTGGAATGAAAGTTACTGGATTTATCTTCAGTAGATCATAGAGTTTGTCTTTTCCTATTTTTGCTAATTTATACGTTTCATCTTCGGTTAAATTAAAAATCTCACTTTGAGTATGATATGTTCCATGTTGTGCAATTTCTACATGAGGATTATCTTTGATTGATAACAGATACTCATAAATTATCTTATCATCCTCTATGTGAGTGAAAGGAATTACGCCCAGAATCACTGACATATTCCTTTGTAAGTCCACCTCATTAAACGAATATTGTCAATATAATCAATATGCAAAAACGTATTATAAGGTTCTGATTCAGTAACAGTTATCGGGGCTAGTGTTACAGCAGGAACTGATGTTTTATCGTATTTTTCTAATGCTTGAATATTTTCTCTTGAAATGCAACCACTGAGCAAAATCATTACTATTAATATTAAAATTATATAATTCAATTTCACAACAATTCAACCACCTTGACTTGCCGGATTAACTTCCTAGTGTTTATCACTGTCATTGATAATATCTTTTACCAAAATTTTTATATTCGCTGTAAACAATAAACTGTCAGTAAATGACTGGCAAAAACAATATTATATCGGGAAGAGCCTGGAAATTCGGTGATAATGTCGATACCGATGTTATAATTCCCGGTAAATACCTGCGCACGACTGATATGAACGTATTCGCGTCCCATGTTATGGAAGGGATCGACCCGTTATTTTCCCAAAAAGTCCGAAAAGGTGACATAATCGTAGCTGGAAAGAATTTCGGATGCGGCTCATCCAGGGAACAGGCACCCCTGGCTTTAAAATATGCAGGCATAGCGTGCATCGTAGCCGAATCATTCGCCCGGATATTTTTCAGGAACGCAATAAATGTGGGATTGCCTATTATCGAAGCAAGGATTGATTGCGAAGAGGGGGATAATATCGAGATCGACCTTGAGAAAGGAATTGTGAAAAATAATGGGAAAACATATCCGGCCACAAAACTCCCGGATTTCCTGCGCGAGATACTTGCTGATGGCGGACTTGTTGAACATCGCAAAAAGGTGACTCCTTGATATTCCCGGCTGATTATAAAAGCGTAGGTATGACCAGGACCGATCCGACAGGAAGGATCGGGGGGCCGATATATTTTACTACGGAATACCTGATCGCCGAACTTCCATCGGGTTACGAAATATATAAGGTGAAAAGTGAAGGCGAGGGACTGTTAAGAAAACTGGTCTCACTTGAGTTGATTGCCTGTGGAAAAGAGATAACAAAATTTAAGGAAAAACTTGATTCCCATGACAGGACGAAGCTTATCGAATGCGCTCTTCCCTTATGTAAAGGTGTCATAAATACTGTAATTTTTGAGGGTATGGACAGGCATACGACTTTTATCCGGGATCCGAGCCTGCATGAAGTAATGGAAATAGAAATAATTGATATCTCACCACCTGAACCACCCTGGCTTGACTTTGCAATCCAGAGACTTGTTAGAAGCGGTATACTCGGAGAACTGAATATTCGTTTTTCGACAAAACTCATTGACCTTCGCCAGTTTGAAGGTGAAAATGTGGTATTTCCCTGTCACGCCTCTGAACTAAAAGGAAAATACCTTGATACCGATACCGATATCAAAGATAACTCCATGCTTGTGGGATGTGATATATCAAAACAGATATTTGAGCTTCGCTATCCCGATTTGACTTATAAGCATATCAATATGTGTCCGCTTAAAACAGAACTTTACCTGCCCACAAAACCTTTTATCACACGATGCTGCCAGAGCAAGAAATCAGGTATGGTGAACCTTAATGGCATTGACGGCGCCGTAGTTCACTGGGGCGCGTCCGAATACGATATTGTGGATGCGATCAGGATGCTTGTAAGGATAATGAATGGTAATATCGAGAACAAGGAAAAAAAATAATGAAAAACCAGGAAAAAACATGAAAATCGCAATTATTCCCGGTGATGGCATAGGGAAGGAAGTCTTACCTGCGGCATTATCAGTACTTGATGTTTTCGGCCTTGATATAGAGAAAGTTCCTCTTGAGATTGGTTTTGGCAAATGGGAAAAAACGGGAAGTGCTATCAATGATGATGATATTTCTCTCATCAAGCAGTGCGATTGCGTTCTTTTCGGGGCTATTACAACTGTGCCTGATCCCAATTATAAGAGCGTTCTTGTGCGGTTGCGCAAAGAACTCGACCTGTATGCAAATATCCGTCCTTTCACGCCTCTTGAAAAAGTTAAATTACCCTGTGCAAAGAAATTCGATTTTGTGATAGTAAGGGAAAATACGGAGGGCATGTACTCAGGTGTCGAAGAACTGCATGAGGATGTTGCATATTCCACAAGAATAATTACACGCAAAGGCAGTGCAAGAATCGCAGAAAAAGCATGCAGGATCGCAAAGATGAGGAAAAAGCAGTTAACTATAGTCCATAAAGCAAATGTTTTGAAATCCGATTCGTTTTTCCGTGATGTCTGCACAGGCGTTGCGAAAAAAAATGATATAGTATATAATGAAATGCTCGTAGATGCCATGGCATACGATATGATCCTGCATCCGGAGAAATATGATGTGATAGTGACTACAAATCTTTTCGGGGACATACTTAGCGACGAAGCTGCGGCTATGGTAGGCGGCCTGGGCCTGTGTCCCAGCGCCAATATCGGCGATAAATATGCGCTTTTTGAACCCATACATGGCAGCGCTCCCGATATTGCAGGAAAAGGCATTGCTAATCCTATAGCAGCCATACTGAGCGTCAAGATGATGCTTGAATGGGCAGGGTTTGGCGTGGAAGCAACAAAAATAGGCCAGGCTGTAAATAATGTTCTTGATAATGGTATCGTTACTCCTGACCTTGGAGGTTCCTGTTCTACTCTTGATATTTCAAATGAAATCACAAAATTGATTAGATGAAAGAAACATGTGCGTTTCGAGTGGAAAAATGAAAGGAAAAACGAAAGGCCAGTTAATCGAGGAACTTAACAGCTTAAAAGAGCGCCTGAGTACACTTGAAAACGCTGATATTGAGCGGAAAAAAGTGATTAAAGCACTTAGCGAATCAGAGGCCAAGTATCGTTTATTATTTGATTCGGCTCCTGTCGGGATAGGGATAGCTGACCTTGAAGGAAATATTATTGATGCCAATAAAAACATGCAGGAGATGAGCGGCTTCTCTCTCGATGAATACAGGGCAATTGGTGTTGGAGCAACCTATGCTGATCTGGAAGAACGAAAGCTTTTACTGGACTCTTTAAGAGAAAAAGGGAAGGTGAGGGATTGGGAAGGCAGGTTGAAACGCAAAGACGGATCGGAATATTATGCATTGATCAACGCAGATATAATGGAATTGAAAGGTCGTAAAGTACTTCTTGCGATTATAAGGGATATTTCACAAATTAAGCGAAATGAGGTGGCATTAAATGCGGCTCTTGCAAAAGCGCAGGAGGAGAAAAACAAATCCGAGGCTATCATTGCAGCACTGGGTGATGGTATAATAATCCAGGATACTGGTTATAAAATAATATACCAGAACTATGTTCAAAATGATCTGTTCGGGAACAAGACAGGTGAACTTTGTTACAAAGCATATGAAGGCAAGGAAAAAATATGTGACGATTGCCCGGTTGAGAGGACATTCAGGGATGGGAAGATCCACAGGTCGGAAAGAAAAGTTTCCACAGATAAGGGAGATTTTTATTATGACCTTACTTCATCTCCTTTAAGGGATTCTAAAGGGAAAATCATAGCAGGAATAAAGGTTGTCAGGGAAATAACAGGACAAAAGCGCCTGGAACAAACCCTGCGCGAGAGTGAGGAGAAATACCGCAGACTGGTAGAGACATTAATGGAAGGTATCTGGGTGCTTGATAAAGATGGGAACACTACTTTTGTAAACCCGCGTATGGCACAGATGCTCGGATATACAGTTGATGAGATGCTGGGAAAGCATGTGTTTTCTTTTATGGATGAACAGGAGAAAGAGAATGCAATGCGCTATCTAGAACGACGTTCGCAAGGAGTCAAAGGACAGTACGATTTTGAATTTATCCGGAAAGATGGAACAAAAATATATACAAGTTTAGAAACATCCCCTATTACAGATGAGAATGGAAAATACTCTGGAGCTGTTGCGGCAATAGCAGACATTACCGAGCGTAAGCGTACTGAAGAGAAGCTTCGTAAAGGAGAGAAATTCCTTGAAAGCATCTATTCAAGCATCCAGGATGGAATCGGAATAATCGATAAGGGCATGAACATTATCAGTGCTAACAAGACCGCTGAAAGCTGGTACCCGCATGCTGTGCCGCTTATTGGAAAGAAATGCTATGAAGCATATCACCAAAGAAAAGAGCGGTGTGAGCTTTGTCCTGCCTGGGAAACGCTCAAAACCGGCAAAGCAGCTTATAGAGAAGTTGCCAGACACGGACCTGGAGGAAAGCAGGTGGGATGGGTGGAAATTTACAGTTATCCTCTTAATGATATGATTACCGGACAGATGAATGGCGTAATCGAATATGTCCGTGACATTACGAAACGCAAGCATATGGAGGAGCAGCTCAAACAATCAGAGGAAAAATACAGGAATCTCGTTGAACTGACTACAGATATCATTTATTTGACGGATAAGAAGCGCAATCATATCTTCATGAATGATGCAGGATTGCGGATATTAGAAGCTCTTCCTGGAGAAGTGATCGGTCATCACTGGTCTAAATACATATATCCTGAGGATAGGGAGAAATCTTTCCAGAAATTCCGGGAAATGATAGAAAATGGCACTGATGTTTTCGATTTTGAGAACAGGTATATTTCAAAGAGCGGCAAGGTAATTAATGTCCTTCATAATATCAGGATACTGAGAAATGAAAATGGGGAAGTAACAGGGACCCAGGGGATCGCAAGAGATATCACAGAAAGAGAGCGTTCAGAGGAGGCGCTACGCCTGTCGAACCTGGTAGTTGAGAACAGCCAGACAGTTCTTTTCAGGTGGAGGGCTGAGGAAGGCTGGCCAGTCGATTTTGTCTCAAATAATATAGTCCAGTTTGGTTACAGTGCCGAGGAATTCCTTTCAGGTGCGCTTCTTTATGAATCCATTATTCATCATGACGATCTGGAAAGAGTATCCAGACAGGTGCATGAACATTCAAAGAGTGGTGATGACAGGTTACATCAGGAGTATCGCATCATTGCAAAAAATGGGTCAGTCCACTGGGTCGATGACAGGACAGTGATCGAGCGCGAAAAGAACGGAAATATTACCCATTACCAGGGAATAATAATAGATATCACAGAACGCAAACATACTGAAGAAGCTATCAGGAAATATAACAAGGAACTTGTGGAGTCCAACCGCATGAAGGAACTGTTCACTGATATCATGCACCATGACCTTTTGAATCCTCTTAATGTGGCCAATGGATATGTTGAACTTTTTCTTGAAGATGAAAAAAATCCCCGGAAAAAATCCTACCTCAATACCATTAAACGAAATCTTGTCAAAGGAATGGAGCTTATTGATAATGCCACAAAGCTTTCAAAGCTTAAGAGTCTGGAATCTATTGGATTTAAGGATCTGGATTTGAAAATTGTTGTCACAGAGGTTATTGAAAATCTTACACCGCTTGCGGTAAATGCCGGGATGAGGATTGAAAATAACCTGGAAACCAGATTACCTGTTAAAGCTAACAGGATTATTGAAGATATTTTTATAAACATTATAATAAATGCTATAAAATATGCCCCGCAGGGAAAAAGAATAGTGGTAAAAGGCACAGAGGAGGCTAATTCCTGTTCGGTAAGGATTATAGACTTTGGAGAGGGAATAAAAGATCCGGAAAAAAAACTCATTTTCGAAAGATTCAACAGGAATGAAAAGAAAGGCGTAAAGGGTTCAGGATTGGGTCTAGCAATAGCAGGAAGAATTGTTGAACTTCATAATGGCAGGATCCGGGTTGAAGATAATCCTGAAGGCGGAGCTGTATTTGTTGTGGAGATTCCAAAATCATAGAGATTGGAATCGATCGATTTAAATAGAATCCTGATAGTCTGAAATGCTGGTGGTTTAACCCAGGATTGTGGCTACGATTTGGATATCATAGTAAAAATATAAGGATTGTAGGTTAAGTAATCCTTTTTGTCTTAGGTGATGCAAAACCACATTTTAAAAAACGTGTTAGGTAATTCAGATGAAAAGGTTAAATGATAGAAAAACTCGCATTCAGAACACTAAACGAAACTGGCTGATAGTTTTAATCACATGTGTACTGTCTGTCACAGTTATTGTTTTTCTTGGAATCAGATCAAACGATGAGATCCACAATATAATCCAGGAACAGTTTAGTGAAAGACAGCTACTTCTTTCAAAACAGATTTCTTCAGGGCTAAATGGATTCCTGAACGAAAAAACAACAATTATTGAAATAACGGCTTTGCATATTTCTGATGGATCGCCAGATACGATATTAACCGAATTTGCGAATGTTTACAACCATACCAGCGGCATTTATGTATTTGAGTTTATTAATGAAAGTGGTATAGTTACTATGGGGTATCCCAGGGAAAATACACCTTTCGGATATGATCTTTATGAATTTAAAAGGCCGGAAGATAATGAAACAGAACCTGTTCTGATAAATACTTTTGAATGGGTCAGAGACAAAAGAAAGACAAATATCACAAGGCCTGTGCATTTATTAGAGGGAGGACTCGGAGCTTTCATCTGGACCCCTGTTTACAAAGGAGATACGTTTAAAGGTGAAATTCTTGCAATCCTGACAATCTCAGATATCTCGGATAAATTCCTAAAAAACTATAATCCTCCATGGGAGGTCCTCATGGTCGATGACCTTGGAGGGATATTATATGATAGTTCTCACAGGTATCAAGAAGGTACAAAATATCCAGACGCTTTGAACAGTACGGATCCCTTTTATTTCAAAGATAATGGAAATGAGAAGGAATTGATAGCCTATTCCCCCATCATCTGGCGCAATCAGAACTGGTCAATAGCCGTGATATCCCCGGTCTCGGAAGCTGACTCCTTGATAAATTCGGTATATTTAAAACAGAATCTGTTTATAGGGGTAGCGGTTGGTTTTATTATATTGAGCAGTTTTTCAATTATTTTATTACTCTTTGGATGGAATAAATCTCTTGAACGTGAAGTGGCAAAGAAGACAGACGAACTTTATGAATCTAACAAACTTTTACAGGATGCGAATGAAAAATTGAAGATAATTGATAAATTGAAATCAGATTTTCTGTCAATGGTATCACATGAATTGAAAACACCGCTTACTGCCATGAAAGTTTCTTCAGAAATTCTAATGGAAAATGATTCAAAAGCAAGTACCAGGGAGGAATTATTACAAATTTTAATAAGGAATATCGATCGTCTAACGCGCCTGGTAAACAACCTGCTGGATATTTCCATAATTGAGTCAGGCAAACAGAAATACAGTATGGAAATAGTGGACCTGAATGATATTATTGATACTGCCGTTGGCACCATAAGAAGTCAATATGAGAAAAACAGATTGAAGATCACAACAGATATTCCAGAAGATCTTCCGAAAATCAATGCGGACAAAGATAAGGTTATTCAGGTATTCATAAATCTTTTAAGTAATGCTCTGAAATTTACCCATGAAGGCGGAAATGTAGATATTAGAGCTTTTGAATTTGAGAACTATATAGAAGTGCGGGTAAAAGATGATGGCGTTGGTATACCACCGGATAAAATTGATAAAATTTTCGATAAATTTTATCAGGTAGATAATAATTCCACCCGTTCATATGGTGGCGCAGGGCTTGGGTTAACAGTTAGCAAAGCCATTATGGAGGATCATGGAGGTTCCATCAGGGCTGAAAGCTCTCTATCGAAGGGGAGTGTATTCATTCTTACATTCAACAAATGAAAGTTATAAGACGAAATTTTTTTAATTAAAATAAATCAGCTAATTATATTTCATAATAGCTCATTATCACATCCATGCTTGCAGTTAAGGCTGAAGGGATATACAAATATTATAAAAGTCAAAATCGAAGAAAAGAGGTACTGAAGAACGTTTCCATCAATATCGGGGAAGGGGAGATATTTGGCGTCCTCGGGCCGAACGGGGCAGGTAAAACCACGCTCATTTCCATACTTTCAACGCTGTCGATACCTGATTCCGGGAAAGTGGAAGTTTTCGGTATCGATGCATTAAAAGATCCCAATAATGTAAAATGTATCGTTAATATCAGCAGCGGAAACCCAAATTTCCCCTGGAGCCTAACGGTTTATGAAAATCTCAAATATTTTGCATTGCTCTACGGATTGGAAAACAGGGAAGGATCCATAAATGATGTAATTGGTATGCTCGAACTTGAGAAGTTCAGGAATACAAGATTTGATTCGCTTTCAACAGGTACAAAACAGCGTCTTTCCCTTGCAAAAGCGCTTCTTAACGATCCGCGCCTACTGTTCCTTGATGAACCTACTGTCGGTCTTGACCCGGATATGGCTATAAAGATACGCAAATTAATTAAAAAAATCCATGACGAAAAAGGGATCACTATTGTCCTGACAACCCATTATATGAAAGAGGCTGAACAGCTATGCGGGCGCATTGCTTTTATCAAGGATGGCGAAATAATCGCAAATGCCGCACCCGGTGAACTGAAGAGGCAGATGAAACTTGGCGAGAAGATAATTATTGATTATGAAGGCAGGTTTGAAATTTCATCACTGGATGACATCCCGAAAATCCTGGATATTAAATCCGAGAACGGAAGGGTGGTGATCGTTGCAGAGAATATTGAGTACATACTTAATGATATCTTAAAGAAGTTCTGTGATGTTCATATCAATAATATTGAGATTTCACAGCCCAATCTTGAGGACGTTTTCCTGCAGCTTGCTCATTGATTGGCTGAATTAATATATTACTTCATCTTCTTTTTTCCAGGCAGGATCTACTATGCACAGGAAAACCAGATCATTTTTACCTGTATTTTGGATGAATTGCAGGGAGTTCGGTGGAATATAAATTGCATGACCCTGATGGACTTTTTGTTTTTCCTCATTTATGTGCATTAGACCTTCCCCTTCAAGAATGTAATATACTTCAGTTGTCTTTAATTTATGAGGTAAGGATGTCTGGCCCGGCTTTATGATCGCATGGGCAAGACTATAATTGATTGCAATTTCTGCCCTGTCGGGATGTAAAAGTTCGCGAAGGATTGAATTATCCCCGGCCCTGAATTCTTCACATTCATTTAAATCCCTGATAAACATAACAAATCAGCTTTATTAACCGCAAAGGTCGCAAAATGTAGCAACAATGTTCTTCTCGGTTTTATTTTCACTCAATCATTTTCTGCGCATACCCGATAAGGCCGCCCGCATCAACTATGCCTCGCACAAAATCAGGAAGCGGTGTTGCCTGGTAGGTTTCTTTTTTGGTCACATTGGTGATCAACCCTGATCCGAAATCAACCTCGATATGATCGCCCTCTTCGATCTTATCAGTATCAGGGCACTCAAGAAGTGGTAATCCGATATTGATCGCATTCCTGAAAAATATCCGTGCAAATGATTTTGCGATAATGCATTTAACCATGGCGCCTTTTAATGCAAGCGGCGCATGTTCCCGCGATGAGCCGCATCCGAAATTAAAACCTGCAACAATGATGTCCCCGGCTTTAACACCCCGCGCAAATTCGGGACGCACGCCTTCAAAAGCGTGCCTGGCAAGTTCATCAGGTTTATTGATAGTGAGATATTTGCCCGGAATAACGGCATCCGTGTCAATATCGTCCCCGAATCTCCATACGTTTCCGGGGAGCTTCAGGTCTTTCTCAAGGTCAACTGTGAGTTTTTGCTTCATGAGGGGTTGAATTGGCCGGATTGGTAATAAGATTTATTCAGATTTTGAACCTTTTAATTCACATTATGTTCTAATTATACTCTCTCCACGTCTTCCCGCATTTCGTGCATCGAAAGAACCTGACCTCGCTTTCATCGGCAGAACGGAGCTGCCTCAGCCACCAGTATGCGGTATCATTCCCGCAGTCCTCGCACCTTGCCCGTGTTGTGGGCATTCCCATTTCCCTTTCTTCAAGAACAGTAACTTCCCTTTCTTTCATTTCAGTAGTTGAAACAAAGCTTTCCTTAATATTCTTTTCAAACCCGCACTTTATATTCCTGCACTTAAAAATATTCTTGGCGGGCATCATCATGCTTTTACATTTCGGACAAAATTCCATTAATATCACTCTTCGCGTTTTCTATTATCTTATTATGATCAAATGCCAGTTTGGGTATTTCATTAATTCCAAAAAGCCTTATATCTTTAGCATCCGAACCAGCTTTAAGCTTTCCGAAACCTCTTGCAAGATAACATACAGTTACAGTATGCCCCCTCGGATCGCGAGAAGGGTCAGAATATACGCCAAGAAGCCTGACAAGTTCTATATCAAGCCCTGTTTCTTCTTTTGCTTCACGAACAGCTGCTGCTTCCACAGTTTCCCCGATCTCGACAAATCCACCCGGCAGTGCGAACTGGTTTTTAAACGGCGGATTCAGGCGCCGTATAAGGACAAGCTTCCCTTCATGAATTATCAGCGCATCCACAGTCAGGAGTGGCGTTTTAGGAACAGATCTATTATTATTTGTATTCATGCATTAACTCCTTTTCAGGAGGTCTCGTCCTTCATCTCCTCAAAACAAGCGTCAGGATATCATTATCATCCATTATATGGTCAAGTCCGGCGCGCTGTCCTTCATGCTTTGCCGATGTACCCCAGATCTGTGCATACCTGAATCGTTTCCTGAAATCGCGGTGAAGCTTGTCGCACACATCGCCGATCGTGGCGCCGTATCTTATAATCAGGGCTTCCTCCATATCAGCAGCCTTGCCCTGCGGCTTCATAAAGATCCTGATAAATCCGAGGTTTTCAAAGAGCCTGTCCTTAAGTTCCTCGATATGGACCTTCTTATCCGCTGAAATCAGAAGTGCATCCGGGAATTTTTCTTTACAGACACGAAGGGCATATTCATCTGCAAGATCGATCTTATTTATAACTACTGTTCCGGGCAGGTATTTCCTGTTATCAAGGATAGCATCTATAAGCTGGTCGATTGTGATATTTTCGCGTATCAGGACATTTGCATTATGGATCCTGTATTCCCCGAGTACTGTTTTTATGGTATCTTCATCAAGGTCAAGGTCAACTGTGGAACTGATAGTCACGCCACCTCTTGCTTTTTTCTTTATCGTTATATCAGGAGGTCTCGAATTAACGCGAATCCCTGCCTCATATAATTCCTGTAAAAGTACATCATAATGCACAAGCTGGAAAACATCCAGCAATATCACCGCAAGGTCGGCGTTCCTTATTACGGCAATGACTTCCTTGCCGCGTCCGCGGCCTGAGGCTGCACCTCTTACAAGTCCGGGGACATCAAGTACCTGGATCGTTGCACCTTTATGTTCCATTGCCCCCGGTACTACATCAAGAGTAGTAAATTCATAAGCTGCAACCGTAGATTCCGTTCCTGTAAGACTGTTAAGGAGCGTACTTTTTCCTACTGATGGGAATCCTACAAGCACAACTGATGCATCGCCTGATTTCTTGACTGAAAAACCCTCCCCGCCGGATTTTGAAGAAGCTCTTTTTTGCACTTCATCCCGAAGGTGTGCAACCTTGGATTTAAGACGGCCTATATGACCTTCGGTAGCTTTATTATACTTAGTTTTTGATATTTCTTCTTCGATTGCCCTTATTTCTTCTTCAATTGCCATCGGGTCTTATAGCTATAAACAAGGCAAAAAGGATTTGGGTAATAAAAACCTTTTCGATGCAAATGGCGACATTACCTGACGATCTTGAATCCAGAACAGAGGAGACAATAAAAACACTCGATGAACTTGTGCACTTTAAGACCCATGTTCCGCCCGGTGAAAACTACGAAAAGGCCATGGATTATGCAGCACAGAAACTAAAGGAACTTGATTTTGAGGTTGAGAAGATACTTATGTCGCGCGAGTTATTCGAGAAGAAGAATCCAAGGCTTACTCACCTTACAGGGGACAGGGTCAACCTTTGCGCAATAAAGAATGTGGATGCAAAAAAGACCCTGCTGATAAATACTCATCTTGATGTAGTCCCGGTAAGTGAGAACTGGACCGTACCACCGTTTGAATGCACAGTAAAGGAGGGGCGTATCTTCGGACGCGGCGTGGCAGATTCAAAAAGTGGGCCTGCGGCTCTTTTTACGGTACTTCGCGCAATGGAAGAACTTGATATTTTGCCAGAATATAATCTTAATATCACCCTGACAACGGATGAAGAGATGGGGCCGTATTCCGGCCTGTGCTATCTTGCCGACCTTGGAAAGCTCAAAGCGGATTATTTCCTGAGTATGGATGGGGATAGCGATGATATTACAATAGCGTCCAACGGGAACGTGGACTGGCAGATAGATGTTTTCGGGAAATCATACCACAGCGGCAGCAGTTTCATGGGGGTTAACGCGATAGAAAAATCAATACCTGTAATGAATGAACTAATGATCCTGAAAGAGAAAGTGGAAAAGCGGCGCTCAAAAGTCCCGGGAAGTTTAGCGATATCAGAAAAAGCAGGGATAAAAACTCTCATGCCTGTCCTGAATATAAACTTGATGAATGCGGGGGTGAAGCAGAATATTGTTCCTGATAAGTGTACTATGAAGGGTGACAGGCGCTTTATTCCTGAAGAAAATTTTGATGATGTATGCAAAGAATTCGATAGTGCCATATCAAATGTTTTGCTGAAACATCCTGAAATAGGCCTCAAATACAGCTGCGATGAGATATATGCGCCCATGCTCACTGATATGAACCATCCATGGGTAAAGAAAGTCCAGGATATTGCTAGTGTTACCGCAGGACGGCAGGTTAGTCTTGCAGGGGCGCAGGGAAGTCTTGATGTCGCATATGCTGTCAAAGTCACAGGATTGCCTGCATGCTGTTTCGGGATCGGGAGAAGGACAGAAAGCAATGCACATGCGGATGATGAGAATATAAGGGTAGATGATCTCGTGATGTACACGAAGTTTTTGGGGAAATTGATCTGTGGTGATCAGTAACCTTTTTTACTGGTAAATTTTATAATATTCATTAACTCAGCCTGAGATTTTTGATATTTTTCATAATATCATCAATACTTTCAGGATCTTTGAGTTCTTCAAACAACTTTAATGACTTCTGATAGTATTCCAGCGCTTTCCCGGGTTTTCCCCATTCATGGTAAACAATTCCGATACTATTAAGCCTGGTTGCTTTTCCCCTGATATCATTCAAATTCTCATCTATCTCCAGAGCTTTTTGAAAGTACTCAAGCGCCTGCTCAGGCTTGCCCCAGTCCTGATACGCACCTGCGATGTTGTTAAGCCTGGTTGCTATACCTTTGATGTCCTTTTGCTCCTGCGCTATCTCCAGTGCCTTTTGAAAATACTCCAGTGCTCTATCGGGCTTGCCCCATTGCTGGTATACAATTCCAATGTTGTTAAGCCTGGTTGCTTTTCCCCTGATATCCTTGCGTTCCTCATCCATTTCCAGCGCATTTTGGAAATATTCCAGCGCCTGTTCAGGCTTGCCCCATTGCTGGTACACAATTCCGATGTTATTAAACCTGATTGCTTTCCCTCTGATGTCCTTTCGCTCCTCATCAATCTGTAGCGCTTTTTGAAAGTATTCAAGTGCTTTATCATGGTTGCCCAGGTCCTGGTACACATCTGCGATGTTGATGATGTCTGTTGCTTTTCCTCTGGTATCCTTGAGTTCTTCAGCTATCTCCAACGCTTTATAAAAAGATTCCAGTGCTTTTTCAGATTTGCCCAGATCCTGATAAACACTACCAATATTGCTAAGTCTGGTTGCTTTCCCTCTGGTATCCTTCAGTTCCTCATCCATCTGTAGCGCTTTTTGAAAATATTCAAGTGCCTGTTCCGGCATACCCCAGTCCTGGTAACGCATGCAATGTTGTTGAGACTGGTTGCTTTTCCTTTGATATCCTTCAGTTCCTCATATATCCCCAGCGCTTTTTGAAAGTATTCGAGTGCCTGCGCAAGTTTGCCCAATTGCAGGTACACACCACCGATATTGTTAAACCTGGCTGCTTTTCCCCTGATATCCTTTAGTTTCTCATCTATCTCCAGAGCTTTTTGGAAGTATTCGAGCGCCAGCTGGAGCTTTCCCCATTGCCGGTATACACCTGCTATGTTGTTGAACCTGGTTGCTTTTCCTCTAATATCTTTCAGTCCTCAGTTATCTCCAACACTTTTTAAAAATTTCCGAGCTTTAAATTAATAAATCGTTTAAGAGTAATAAAACTATTGTGACATCCTCCCCTCAATAAATTGAGGGGCTTCCTGCATCTCTGAGTGTCCATTGACTGCTCTCCGCAGGCTTTAATTCCCCACAGTCCGTAGGTACTGTTGTTGTTCCTCTATTACCTATTATGGTTGCAGAAACATGGTCTCGCTTCAATATCAAACCACATTCAGGACATACATGTACCCTTACTGACAGGTTGTTGAAAAATAGGAAAACACTGTATATTTTCATTCCTGGTTTTCCATTTTTGAACTTTGAAGGGCAATTTCATGAACTCCGCTGAACTGGCTTCTCCTCTCAACCCTTGTATATTCAGATGCACGCCTTGCCAGGCCGCTCCAGAACAAATCCATATTATTCACCTCGGTTGGAAGATGACCCTATCAATATATATTCACTATCCAAGAGCAGAGTGAAACTATTCGATAATATCAGTATCTGATGGTTTTATCAACAAACAGATAATAAATAATATTGTAAATGTTCAGAGAGAAGATAATAAAAGTCTCTTCAGGGAGGAAACATGAAAGATGAAGATAAGACAAACGAAAATATATTTACTGAAAATATAATTAAACCGGAAATGTTGTTCAAGGGTATATTCGATTTTTCCCCTGATGCCATAATCATTGTTAACAATAAAGGGATAATCTTACAGGCAAATGCGCAGGCAGAGAATCTATTTGGATATGCTAAAAAAGAACTCATCAATAGATCGGTTGACATCCTGATACCGGAGCGCTTCAGGAAACGTCATGATGAACACCTGAAACATTTCATAGAAAAACCCCGTATACGACTTATGGGAGTTGAGCTTGGGCTCTATGGTTTGAAGAAGGATGGAACAGAGTTCCCGGTTGACATAGCGCTTGGATATCTTGAAACAGAAAGCGGGATCATTGTTTTGAGTACAGTCCGCGATATGACACAACATAAACGGATGGAAGAAGCTCTTCGGGCAAGTGAGGCAAAATACAGGGGAATCTTTGAGAATGCTGCTGAAGGAATTTTCCAGACAACAATCGACGGACACATAATTTCAGCAAACAAGGCATGCGTGCATATCCTGGGCTATAATTCGGCAGAAGAACTTATCGCAAGTGTCACCGATGTCCGAAAGCTATATGCGGAGCCTGGAAGGCGCCTGCATCTTGTAAGGTCGATCCGGGCACAGGGTGCGGTTTCTGATTTTGAAGCTATTATTTACCGCAAGGATGGAAGCAAAATATGGGTTTCAATAAATGCACATGCACTGGAGGATCCAGCTGGCAAGGTCACAGGTATTGAAGGGATGGTAATGGATATTACCAATCGCAAACGGGCACAGAAGAATTTCCAGGTGCTTATGGACGGTTCTCCTGATGCCATCATCGCAGTTGACCGTGATTTCAACATACTTCTCACCAATACCCATACTGAGAAATTATTTGGCTATTCGCGTCTGGAATTGATAGGAAATTCCTACGAAATGCTATTGCCTGATCGCTTCAAAAGCAAGCATGCAAAATATTGTTCAGAGTATTTTGATAATCCTTCAACAAGAATAATGGCACTTCATATGAGTGCTTTTGCAAAGCGAAGGACGGGAAGTGAATTCCCTGTTGAGATTAATATGAGTCCTGTTGAAACTGGTGAAGGCATAGTTATAGTAATTGATATTCGTGATATCACTGAAAAGAAAAAATGATAAGTCCGGCGGATTGATCTGTCAAAAGTATTAAAAGTGTTTCATAGTTTGAACCGGCACCTCTGCTTCCGGAAACAACTTTTTGGTTTTCATAAACTCCCTTGCATTCTTGATAGCAGTTGCATATACAAACATCCATCCCTCATTGATAAAGATCGTTCCATCCCGGATCGTTTCCTTACTGAGTGTTTCAACGCTGAATTCCATCAATAACTGGATGGTTGCAACACACGCAGCGGAATATTCATCCATATCCTTTGATTCAGTCGTTATATCGTGGAGCAGCATTTTAAAAAGGCTCCTGAACTTATTAGATGGTATATACTGTTTTTCGCCAGCTTTAAGAAGAGCATTAATTTCGATGAGGTCTGAAGTAAGTTTATTGATTTTTTCGTCATCCCATTTTTCTGTGGGAAAATCCGTATGTTCATATTCAGCCCAGATATTCTTGAGATGTTCGTCTATTATTTCCTTTTTTTCAACTCTCTTTAAAGCATATTCCGAAGATTTTAATTCAGGTACAGTTGAAACGTAAAGCCTGAAAAGATTCCTGAGTTTCTCCCCGTCTTCCCCTTCAACTACCTTCATTTTCTTGAGTATCTCATATTCAAGGTCATTCAGGGTCACTATCAAATCTTTTGGCATTTATTCCTCTAAGTTAAATCAAAACATAAGATCGAAGTATTCATTCGATCAGCTCCGCAATAAAAATACACTCAGTATCACCTTTAATGATGCATTCCTCGCCTTTTTTACAATAGTATCTTGTATCGATGTGTTTTCTTGATAATCCTCCGAAGAATCCTCTTAAAATATCGCAATATCTGCATTTGTTTCCCATAACAGGCAAACCTTTTACATGAAATATGACTTTTTTTTCCGATCGCTGGATCGAAATAGTAATACCTTCTTTTTCAAATTCCCTGCTAATGTCCTCTATTTTCAATGTTTTTATATTAAGTGCCGCCTGCTCTCCTGCTTCAAACATCAATACTGAATTTGCTGCCTCAGTCACAATATTATTGCATACTTCGACATATGATTCCAGAAATCTCCTGAACAAGTATTCACACCCTTTATTTCTATATTAACAGTCGAATTCCATTCATATTAAGCCTTTCTCTTTCCGGGATTAAGAATAACTTTTAATATCCGTATCCCCATTTTAGCCTTTGATGCTTAAACGAGAAGATATCCTTATAGAAGCCCTCCCCTATATCCGCGAGTTCCACGATTCAATCATGCTAATTAAGATGGGGGGGCATGCTATTGTTGATCCAATAATAATGGAAAAAATAATTCAAGATATTGTCCTCCTGAAATATGTAGGGATACACCCTGTAATAGTGCATGGCGGCGGGCCTGAGATCACCGAAAAAATGGAACGCATGGGAAAAAAACCTGAATTTGTGGCCGGGTTAAGGGTAACAGATGATGAAACCCTGGAGATCGCAAGGATGGTCCTTGTGGGAAATGTGAATAGCAAAATAGTCTCACTTATCAGCAGGCATGGAGGAAAAGGTGTAGGTCTCTCAGGCAGCGACGGAAGGCTTATTGTTGCAAAGAAGCTCGCTCTTCAGCGGGTAACAGTGGGCGGAGTGGAGAAAGATGTAGACCTGGGATGGGTTGGTGAAACAGAGGTCGTTAATCCTGAACTGGTTATGATACTTGCAGGAAAAGGATATATTCCTGTCATTTCACCTATTGCCATGGATGAAAAAGGAAATGACCTTAACGTGAATGCAGATACTGTTGCAGGAGATATTGCATCTGCTATCGGTGCAAAAAAACTTATTTCCCTCACAGATGTCCCGGGGATACTGCGCGACCAGAAAGATCCGGGAACACGCATTTCAAGAATAGCATTTGATGATATTGAAGCACTTATTGCTGATAATATCATAAGCGGTGGAATGATACCAAAGATAAAGTCAAGCGCTGCTGCGTTAAAAGGCGGAGTAAGGCAGGTACATATTATTGATGGTGCAAGTCCGCATTCCCTGCTCATTGAATTGTTCACAAATGAAGGAATAGGGACTATGATATACAGAAAAGAGTGAATTATTGTGACTGAAACAGAGAAAAAAGAGAAAAAAGCGAAGACAGAGCCAGCAGCCAGGATCATAACCCCGGTTGAAGGAAAGCGATTATTGATAGAAGGAATTAAAAAGACAGTTGCACCAGCGTTTATCAGTGCTTTCTTTGCAGTATTATTTTTATACCAATTTGGGAGTGCAAAAGGAGTTTCATGGTTTTCCGTATTCTTACTTGTATTGCTTCTTTCTTATTATATCCAGAGATTGGGATATCCTTTAATCGGTGTCAGGGTGAAGGAATTTGAAACAAAGGACTGGCTGTATGTGGAATTTTTTACGATAATATATTTCTGGGTTTTCTGGACCCTGTTATTGAATAATTGACCTGGTGTTTTATGAGACTAGCTGTTCTGGACCGTGACAGGTGCCAGCCAAAGATGTGCGGGCTCCAGTGTATTAAGTTCTGCCCGGGGGTAAGGACGGGCGATGAGACAATTATTATTGGCGAGGACGAAAAACCCGTCATATCAGAGGAGTTATGCTCAGGATGCGGAATATGTGTTAACCGCTGCCCATTCGGTTCAATTATAATTATCGGGCTTCCGGAAAAACTGGAAGAAGCTACTCACAGGTACGGCAAGAACGGTTTTGCATTATACGGCCTGCCCGGACCAACGATCGGGAAAGTAACAGGAATCCTTGGACCTAACGGTATAGGAAAAAGTACTGCAATAAACATCCTCTCAGGAACATTGAAGCCAAACCTGGGCCGGGGAAAGATCGGCTGGGAAGAGATCCTGGAATATTATGCTGGTTCTGCACTTCATGATTACCTTGAAGGCGTTTCACAGGGAAAGGTCAGGACATCACAAAAACCGCAATATGTGGACATGATCCCCAGGAAATTCAAGGGAAAAGTATCCCAGTTATTATCAAAAACGGATGAAAGGGGAGTACTTAAGGAACTAATATCCAAACTTGATATTTCCGATATTATAGACCGGAAGATCGATGAGTTAAGCGGCGGTGAACTCCAGAGAGTTGCACTTGCTGCCTGTGTGGCAAGAAATGCGGATTTTTATTTCATTGATGAAATAAGCCCTTATCTTGATATTTACCAGAGGATAAAAGCAGCCCAGATCATAAGGGAACTTGCAGCTAATAAAGCAGTAATGGTCGTGGAACATGACCTTGCAATCCTGGATTTACTTGCCGATGTTGTCCATGTGGCATATGGTACTCCAGGCGCTTTTGGTGTTATAACCCATCCGAAGGGTGTGCGCATAGGGATAAATGAATACCTGAAAGGATTCCTGCGCGAAGAGAATGTACGTATCAGGACCGAAGCAATAAAGTTCGATGTGCATGCGCCCCAGGCAACTAAAGAAGTAACATCACTTATGAAATTCGAACAATTCACCAATAAATATGACGGAGGGTTTGAACTTATAGCCAGAGGCGGTGAAATAAGGAAAGGTGAAGTTACCGGAATAGTAGGACCAAACGGTATCGGTAAGTCAACATTTGTTAAAATCCTTGCAGGTGAGATCCAGCCCACAAGCGGTAAGATAGATATGAATATTACAGTATCTTACAAACCCCAGTATATCAAAGCCGAAGACCCTATTCAGGTATCGGATTACCTGCACTCCCTCAGCAAACAGGTGGATTCAAGTTATTACCAGACTGAGATCGCAAGGCCTCTCCAGATTGAGCGGCTCATGAACCAGACGCTTGATGATCTTAGCGGCGGTGAACTCCAGAGAGTGGCAATAGCAGCATGTCTTTCCCGCACAGCAGACCTTTATCTCCTGGATGAACCTTCAGCGCATCTTGATGTTGAGCAGAGGGTACAGGCAACGAAAGTTATCAGGCGGTTTGCCGAGAATAATAAAGTGACGGCGATGGTCGTTGACCATGATATTTATATGATCGATATGTTAAGCGACAGGCTTCTTGTTTTTGAGGGTGAACCTATGAAAAGGGGCGAGGTTCACGGGCCTTTCGATATGCGCGAAGGCATGAACAGGTTCCTGAAGGGTATCGGGATAACGTTCAGGCGCGATGAAGAAACAAAGAGGCCAAGGGTCAATAAGCTTGATTCCCAGCTTGACAGGACGCAGAAAGCAGAGGGGGAGTATTATTATAGTGTGGAGAAATAGGTTGGGATGGATGATTTTTAGGGGATGGGTTCAATTTGGGTTTGGTAATTGCCATGAGATGCCAATATATTTTTTAAATCCGGGGTTATGATGGATTGTAGTTACCTTTATACAATTTTATCATTTAATTTGTATTCATCAATATAAATTGAAACAGTCACTAACAATAAAAAGTTATTTGTACATTGAATTTTAAAATAGAATTGATATTATGAAAATAATCGGCAAAATAATGTTATTTTTCTCGTCATATTTTCTACTTTTTTTAATTCTATTCTTGGGCGAAATTAATAATTATTTAAACCTAAAATCAGATGAATCAAAAAATCCTATAGTCGTGATAATAATTATTTATATACTTTTTATTTTGATCTCATTGTTTTCTATCCATTCTTTTAGGAAAAATTATGAATTTGGTTCGAAAAAAAGCAAGATTACTATCTATATTAAATCTGTATCAAGCGGAAGTCAAGAAATAATTTCTTACCTGATTACAATGGTCATTCCTTTATTTGGAACTGATTCTTTTTCATTATACATTTCGGCAAATAATTGGGTCAAACTTCTTACTATGCTCACAACAATAGTTTTTATATTGATTTTTTATATTAATACGAATCTAGTTGTAATAAATCCGATGTTAGTATTATCTGGGTATTCTATAAATAAAATAAACTTTCAGTATGAAGAATTAGGAATTGAATTTGAAGGCGTTTTGTTATCTGATAAAAAATTGAATCTAACATCAATAGCTAGTAAAACTATTGTAGATAAAATTGATGAAAATACCTTTTTTATAAGGAGGATTTGAATTGTCAAGAGAAGATATTGGAAAATTGGAGAAAGAATTGTATCACTATATAATTTCAAATGGGATGATTGAACCGTTAGTCACCTTATATGGCAAGGAAAAAAAAGGAGGCATATGGAAAACTAAAAATTTAAGCATATCCTCAGAGGAAAGCCAATTAGAACTGATTAAAATATTAAAAAGTTATCATCAAATAGTATTTGATTATATGGAGGGAGGATTTAATATTAAGGATTTAAATAAAAGTGATGATGATAGCGGTTGGTTCTATAAGATAATGAATGAAACTGATTTAAGAAGAACAAATCGCATATCAGATGCTGTTGAAACAAAAGACATTCATGACTTTTTAAAAACAAATAAATTTGAAAACGTATTTTTTATAATAGAGATTAATTTAAATCAATCTGGGGATAAAAAAATAATTCTTCTAAAATCTATAAGCCAAACTTACTATGTAAAGAAAAATCAATATTCTATTAATTTTTGGGATGACAGGCAAAGAATTAAATTCTTAAACAATAAAGACTATTTGCTACTAGATGATAATTTTGATATAACTGCATTTGTGGATGGTTCATATTTGTTTAGCTGGAATAAAATTCCTGGAAACGACAGCTATCGACTCACAGAATTTCTAAAACAGCATTTCGGTCTTGATTGGGTAGAAACAGCAAAAATTGAAAAAATTGATTCAGATAATACAATTAAAATATGTACAGAAAAAAATTTTCTTTCTATAAGTATTAACGATAAAAAAACCAAGGTAAACCTAAAAATTGATGGTGATAGAACCGATGAATTTAATGCGAGAATTGAAAATGGTGAGCTTAATATATATCCACATTCCTTCTTTTTTATTACAAATAGTAAGAAATTTGAAGATTTATATGAATATCTCGAAAGCTATAAAAATGCATATGATGTACTTAAAAAGGGTATGGATTTTATAGATTGGAGCAATGCAAAAGCAACAGCAGCAGTTCAAAGAAATTGTTATAATATTGCTAATTTTGTTCGATTAAAAGAATGTGTTTTAAAATTAAAAACAGAATTGACGTCGGCTAATGATAATCCAATAAAAAGAGCACTAAATGCTAAAAAAATAGCATATAACATTAAAAATGGAAATATAAAAATAATTCCAGAAGGACCTCAACAATTGAGATGGTTGCTGAAAATCATAAAAGATGGAACTGCAAAAACTTGCCTTCTTGATAGAGAAGGCATCAGTTCAGATTTTGAAGAGCTGACATAATGTGCCCCAACGTGCGTACGTCGAAAGAATTTAGGGAGGTTTAATTTAAGTGGAAAAATGCAATTAATCAGAATGTCCAAAAGAACAGGCGAAGAACCTGCAAAGAAAGCAGATTATTATCCGCAATTTTTTTCTGAATTTGTGGAATAATAAAAACAATATAAATTTAAATAATATAACAGATTTTATTGGATAATGAAACAAAAAAGGAGGCGATGATTATTACCAATTCTTCGATAGAGTACAAAGCAATTCTTGAATCACTTGAGATTCCCACAAAAAAATTATCAAAAACAAGCAAAATAACTCCCGAAATTGAAATTCTCAATGAGATTAGGAATCATTTTAATATTCCAAATGAATTATATACGCGCGATGAAATCGAAACTTACCTTGTTGAAAATATAAAATTAGATGATTTTTTTGGTTTTCTTGCGACATTAGTTCAACCATTTGTAAAAATGCTAATGGAAATATATACTTTCTTGAATTTTCAAAAGAATTCTGTTGGTATTGCAAAATCAGTAATTCAACTAAGAATAGGATCAGACGTCACATTTCCGATTGATTTGTCACATATGCCCAAAGAATGGCAAAAAATAATTACTAATATTGACATAAACATATGGGATATTGATTTATTACTCTCAATTCAGAAGGAGCTAGAATATTCATACATCATTGTTTTTTGTGATGGTATTTCCGATGGAACTAAAAAATGCAAACCAGATTGTTTGAAACAATGTAAAGAAAAATGCCAGAAAATCACTAAATACCTAGAAAATATAATCAAAATAGATACAAGGATAAGGAAAAATCTAGAAGCGAAAAATGATTCTATTGATCAGTTATATCAAATTAAGAATAATGATGAAAGAGCTACCAAACATAATCATCCACTTCCGGTTGAATTAAAGAGTGCAATAGAAAAATTTATTGATATTCACAAAAAAAAATCAACTTATTTGGGTAAAGCTCTTTCTGATTGCCTTCTAGGTCAAAATTCTAAAAGACCTGAGCAGCTTTGGACAATTAATCGTCTAGATAAAATTCTTGATGTATTATCTAAGTGTTATAGTTCTCAAAATGCCAAAGTTGAATACCTCAAGGAATTTCTTAAGCTACCATACTGGCGATATCGTAACGATTTATATGAATTATGGATTCTGATTAAAGCATGTCGCAGCTTCGATCCATATCAATTAACAATTAGCAATCTAACAGATGACGGTTGTTGGTGTCTTCCTGGCAATGGGCAAGGAAACCTTTCTAATCCAGTGCTTTGGATTGACACTTCAATTTGTCGTTTATCTGTATATACTGGGGTCAAGTTTTCTAATTTCATGTTTCCTTTTGAGAAAAAAGTTAAATCTGGTGCCATACCCAATTGGCTATCTCCTTTTGAGAAAAAGGAAAAATCTGGTGCCATGCCCGATTGGCTATTCTGCCGTACTATTTGCCAAAATGAATCTTTTGATTTTAGCATATTTGCTGGGGAAGAGAAAAAATTTGCTTCGAAAAGATTAGTGCCAGAATTGATAATCGAGTGTAAAGCAGGGGCAAGTTATCAATTGTTTGAAACACTTGAAGATACTATTTCACGTCGTTATATACCTCTGCTTCGTAATGAAAATGGAAGATGTTTTCTCGTAAATTATCGTCCATTCTCCGTTCCAGAAGACCTTAAAAGGTATCCAGTGCTAAGAAAAATGGTAGAGCGGCGTTACAGTAATGTGACGTTAATAGATGATCTTAGTCCGTGTAGTGAAAGAGAAAATGAATTTGAGAAGGCACTAATCTCCTTTTTTGATAGATTCAAGGGTAATGAAAATAGTATTCAAGATATCGTTTTTGCAATAGATACTACAGGAAGTATGCATGAAATCCTTATTAATATTGAAAAAATTATTATTAGGTTTATTCAGGAAATTGTAAGAATTGATAACAAGATAAGAATTGGCGTAATCGCTATAGGAGATCATGATAAAAGTAAGCCAGATCCTTATATTATAAAACCGTATAAATTATCAGAAAATGTAAATGTGATAATAGATTTCATAGCTAATTTAGAAAGGACTAATGGTGGAGATGCACCTGAAGCGTATGAAGATGCTTTATTCTTTATCTCAAATTTAAATTGGTCGAATCAAGCAAATAAAGTCGTTTTTTTTATTGGTGACTCCTACCCTCATCCATTTTCAGATTGTCCTAGTAATATTGATTGGGAACAACAAGTGAAGCATCTAGTTGACAAAAAAATCAAAGTTTATGGAATGCAAACTAGACATAGTGAACATAGTGATCAGTTCTTTCAATACATGTGTTCATATACAAATGGAAAATGTGTCTTTATAGATTCTTATTTAGAAGATGATATTTTTAGAAAATTCAAAGAATTAGCTTCTGACTATACATTTATTAACAGTATAAAATAACCAATATATGATGTCATAGAACATCGCCATTTAGGTTTGTCTTCAGCTACCATATTATTAGCAGTTTGTGGTGGTTGTTGTTGGAAGCCCGGCGCGCCTCCCGTGCATCTTCCAGCCGCGTCCCTGACGGCGCAGCCCGATGAATTGGGATATGTGTCTTTTATCAAAACGGCGCACATAAAGAATATACATATATATGTGTCTGCACATATAATGATTTATGCCAACAATGACATTATCTATCCCGGACGACCTCTACACAGTCATAAAACACCACAATGAAATTAAATGGAGTGTCATTGCAAGAAATGCCATGTGGGAGTATGCCAGGAAAATCCAGTTAGTGGATACTATATTGGAGAAAAGTGAATTGACCGAGAAAGATGCTGCCGAGATAGGGAAACTTATAAAAAAGTCCATACGGGAACAACACGACATCGAATGAGTTGGGAAAATGAGACTGGTAATAGATACCAATATTATAATATCCTCCCTCATATCCAACTCTATTCGACGTCATATTCTGATAAATTCAAATATTGAATTTATGGCGCCAGA
The DNA here is from genome assembly GCA_012026795.1 of Candidatus Methanoperedens sp. Taxonomy (NCBI): domain Archaea; kingdom Methanobacteriati; phylum Methanobacteriota; class Methanomicrobia; order Methanosarcinales; family Candidatus Methanoperedentaceae; genus Candidatus Methanoperedens; species Candidatus Methanoperedens sp. Next base: position 5,308 of record VEPM01000010.1, on the reverse strand, counting down.
ATACACTTTCACTGAAATCTTAAAACATAGCGATATTATCAAAAAGAAGTCAAAACTTGCATCAAAGGATATGCAATATGTAATGGACATGCTATTTTCCCGAATCACCATTTATCCAAAAGACGAATATGCCGATTGCTATGTGCAGGCTAAAGATATCATGAAAGATATTGATCCTGATGATGCACCTTTTTTAGCACTTGCAATGAAAACCAAAGTTGATGGGGTATGGAGCGAGGATAAAGGATTTCAAAAACAAAATCATATAAAAATCTACACTACAAAAGAACTATTAGAGTTTATTTAAGTCAAACATTCCACCTGGGTTGCCGCCTTCAGTGCTACTTCCAGCCGCATCCCTGACGGCGCGCCCGGTGAATTGGGGAGGGTGGAGGACACCGAAAACAGCGGAGCTTCTTGATGTGAGTACATTTGATGTCCTGAGATTGGCAAAAGATCATTGTTCTTTCGAGCGCGCTGATTTTTGATTTGTACGGTGCTTCTTTGTATTTACCCTGAAAACGTCAATCTCCAGTCCCGGTAGTCAAATCCTCTTAAACTCAACAAAACAAGCGAAAAGATTATATTCATTTAGTACAAATATTCATATTGAGGAGGTTAGTTATGAAAAAGATATTGATTTGTGGATTGTTAGTGATATTTGTATTAATAAGCGGATGTACTTCAACGACTACGGTAACACCCGCATCGTCAACACCCGGACCAACAACTCCGGCTCAGACATCCACCGAACAACAGGTAAATATTAAAGACTTTAATTTCGTTCCCGATACTGCAGAAGTCCCAATAGGAACAACTGTAACCTGGGTGAATGATGATAGTGCTCCACACACAGTAACTTCAGTATCAGGCTTATTCGATTCAGGAAGTATCGGTGCAGGTAAAACATACAGTTATAAATTTAATCAAGCTGGAACTTTTGAATATAGCTGTACAAACCATCCAAGCATGCCTCGCGGAAAAGTAATCGTGAGAGGTTAATATACTATGAAAAGCAGTACAAAAGATCAGGTCAAAGGAAAGGCTCGCAAAATAAAGGGTGAGATCAAGGAAACTGCAGGGCAACTCCTCGACAACCCCGAAATGGAAGCAGAAGGCAAAGCAGAAAAAGTAGTCGGCAAGATTCAGGAAAAGACCGGCCAGGTCAAGAAGGTCTTCGGGAAATAGGACCTTTTCTATAAACTTTTTCACTTTTTCCGTTCCAGGCGTTTTTTGGCAGTAGCCATTTCAACAACACATTATTTTACGTTCTGTAAGAGTTCAAGCTTTATTTTTATTGTTAAACAACAACCTGCATCAAAAAGTTTCAATATTTCAACCAAAACAAACATAAAAGATAAGATAATTTAAGTATTATAAATATTATATAAATTCAAAAAACCTGGTGAATTAAATTGGAAGACGTTTCAATAAAAATCAAAGGCATGATGTGCGAGCACTGCGAAAAAACTGTCAGTGAAGCAGCAAAGAGTGTAAATGGGGTCACCAAAGCCTCAGCGGATTATAAAAAAGGACTGGTTCTGGTTTCGTATGATACTTCTATCACTGATCTTGAATCTATAAAAAAAACGATCATAGCATCAGGGTATGAAGTCATTGACGAAGAAGAAGCATGTCCTGTCCCTGCACCCGTTAAACAGGCACAGGCTTCCACTTTGCCATTAGTGAAAAAAGAAGCTAAATCCGGCGGGATACAAAAAACCACTTTGAAACTTACAGGAATGACATGCGCTTCATGCGCCCAGAATATCGAGAAAGTTCTTAATAAGATGGACGGGGTAAAAAAAGCAACAGTCAATTTCTCGGTTGAAAAAGCAACGATCGAATATGATCCGGGAAAGGTGAATCCGGCAGCTTTTGAAAACGCCATTAAAGGCATCGGGTACGGGGTTGCAAAGTCGGAGATTACGTTAAAAATAGGATTGATGCACTGCGCTTCATGCGCTCTTAATATAGAAACAGCCCTTAAGAAAACAAACGGTATAACCTATGTAAATGTGAGTTTTCCTCTTGAACAGGCAAAGATCAATTATGATCCCGAAATTATTTCAATCCCGAAAATAATAAAAGCCATTGAAAGTGTTGGTTATACAGCGTCTGAAAAAGTCGATAAGACAGAGGCTGACAGGGAGCAAAGAGCAAGAGAATCAGAGATAAAAAGACAGAAGATCAATTTCATAATCGCGCTCGTTCTTGCAATTCCGATTTCGCTTGGCGATATGGGGCGAAACCTTGGCTGGGGATTTGTTCCCGAAATACTGAAAGACGATTATCTGCTATTTATTCTTGCAACAATCGTAATGCTATTTCCAGGACGCCAGTTCTTTGAAGGAACATACAGAGGCTTAAAACATGGCGTCACGGACATGAACCTCCTGATCGCAACAGGGACGGGGGCTGCGTACATCATTAGCGTCGCAGCAACTTTCTTTGACCTTGGTGAAGCATACAAACATACTTATTACGATACTGCAGCACTTCTTATCATGTTCATCGTGCTGGGGCGGTATCTTGAGGCACTGACAAAAGGAAAAACATCAGAAGCAATAAGGAAGCTGATGGGTTTACGTGCAAAGACAGCCCGGATCTTTGTGAATGGTGAAGAAAAAGAGATCCCTGTAGAAAATGTCAGGGTCAATGATATTGTGATCGTTAGACCTGGAGAGAAAATACCCGTTGATGGAATAGTATTGGAGGGTCTTACTGCAATTGATGAATCAATGCTGACAGGGGAAAGCATACCTGTTGAAAAAACAGTAGGTTCGGAAGTTATCGGCGCCACCATGAACAAGACCGGGATGATAAAATTCAGGGCAACAAAAGTTGGAGCTGATACAGCACTTGCCCAGATAATCAAATTGGTAGAAGACGCCCAGACCCAGAAAGCACCGATCCAGAAACTCGCTGATACTGTTGCCGGGCATTTTATTCTTGCAGTCCATGTACTTGCGCTTCTGACGTTCTTTTTCTGGTTCTTTATCGGGTTTGAATATTTCAACGTCCCGGCCACATTCGGGATGGGAATGACCTCACCTTTTCTCTTCTCGTTATTGATCTCCATAACAGTCCTGATCATCTCATGCCCGTGCGCAGTGGGGCTTGCTACGCCTACCGCCATAATGGTAGGTACTGGAAAAGGGGCCGAGAACGGTATCCTGATAAAGGGCGGCGAGGCGCTTGAGCGTGCGCAGAAGCTTGATACTATTGTATTTGATAAAACAGGGACACTTACAAAAGGTGAGCCTTCACTTACCGATGTAATAGCCATTAAAGGGACTGAAGTTGAAATCCTGAAACTTGCTGCTATTGCGGAAAAAGGCTCAGAGCATCCGCTTGGTGAGGCTATATTGAAAGGCGCAAAAGAACGGGGTATTGAAATCCCTGATGCAGAGAGCTTCAAGGCAATCCCGGGAAGAGGAATAGAAGTAAAATCCGGTGGAAAGCGGGTACTTGTTGGCACACGCAAACTGATGACTGAGAATAATATGGATATTGCACCCCTGAATAAGAGGATGGAAGAACTCGAAACCCAGGGGAAAACTGCCATGCTTGTGTCATCTGATAATGAAATTGTGGGAATGATCGCTGTTGCGGATACCCTGAAGGAGCATTCAAAAGAAGCAGTGAATGAACTTCATAAGATGGGATTTACTGTGGCCATGATCACAGGAGATAACAGGCGTACTGCTGATGCGATCGCAAAACAGGTAGGTATCGACGTTGTATTATCAGAAGTGCTGCCAGAGGAAAAGGCAACACAGGTAAAAAAACTCCAGGCAGAAGGGAAAAAAGTGGCGATGGTCGGCGATGGTATTAACGATGCGCCAGCACTCATGCAGTCTGATGTTGGTATCGCTATCGGAAGCGGTACGGATGTTGCGATCGAGTCGGCTCAAATTGTCCTGATAAAGAGCGATGTGCGCGATGTGGCAAAGGCCATACGCCTTAGCAAACTTACATTGAAAAAGATAAAGCAGAACCTGTTCTGGGCTTTCTTCTATAACGTTGTAGGAATACCCATAGCAGCAGGAATTCTCTATCCATTCACGAATCCGCCGTTTTTGCTCAATCCCGCGCTTGCAGCAGCAGCAATGGCTACAAGCTCAGTTTCCGTGACAATGAACACACTTTTGATGAAACGGATAAAACTTTCGAGGTGAATCATGGAGAACAAAACAGGATTTTATAGCATTATAGCAAGTACGGTAACATCGATATTGATCGTGGTAATATTTTATATATTAGCTATCCAGAAAGTTGCCCCATCCGCTCAATACAGTTATACCGATGTGTATGCCGGGATGGTTTATGTGTTCATTCTTTCGATGATAGTATCAGCTTCGATATGGCCTGGAGTAATTGAAAAAAAGCTAAAGGGATAAAAACAAATATATATTCAGTTTTACATGAAGGTAAAGTAGAGGGGAAATTTCTTATTCGATTCTCTACAAAAACGACAAAATGAAGGGTGCAGTATTATGAGGATAGTATGACAGTTCACTTTTATATTGAGATTATTAATGCTGCACTCAGCTTATTTAATTTAATTTCGTTAGTGTATATAATATGGTTTATGATAAAGAAACCGGATATTATCAGGGCCATAATGTTTCTCAAGGGGGATAAGTTTAAAAATCCTACTATAATTATAAGCTTCGGGCTTCTATTAATTGTTGCAAGAGAATCCTATAAAGCGACCAGTCTACTTGGCAATCAGATTTCAGAGAATCTGGTAGAATTATTAGAATTTGGAAGCATATTAACGATATTTTTTGGTGTTATACTGGTAAATCGGCTTTTCTGGAGAAGTGATGTTATAAGCAGATAATGATACGAGTTCATGAGATTTTTTGATCTACAGGATTTACAGGATGGAAAATTGATATTTATCATAAATAATAAAAAGATTAAAAATTTTATATTCATGTAGATCTGCCCCTAAAAAATAAAGGGTTATGCATATGTATATGCAAACCCTGGTGGTTGTACTCTTTCTGTTTTATTTCCATTTTATTTCTCCTTTTGTATTTTCTTTGCTCCCCATCAGGCGCGGCGCTGGCTTTAAATAAATTCAAAGCTAATCTTATCATGCCTTCGGACGCTTGGGGTTCAGTTGCTCTTGTGAAACGGCTGAACTCCATGTAACATCTTTTTTATGTATTCGACTTCCTTCTAAATAACCATACACCCCACATTCCGCACATGGTGCCCGTTGATTTTATATAATCAAAATAAGAATCAACCGGCATGGAATATTCGAGTAAAAACATTGATCACCTTGGTATAG